>JBCCKZ010000424.1:0-5398 GCA_039027135.1 Planctomycetota bacterium | reverse complement strand
GTATCGCGTGCTGCTTTTCCGTCACAACGACCTTGGCTGCCTTCCCTGGCATCGTCTATGCTCCGCTAAAGCTGGTGAAAAAACGCAGCCTCCGCAATTACCCGTGATCAAGCAAGATCAATTCGTTCCAGTGGCACTAGTTTATCCGATGAGTTTGCGTGGCGCATGCAACTCTCGAAGACACGCACTGGCACCCACGCTCCTTGGTGCAATCTTATTGCAGATGTTATGATGTAAACGAAACAATCTTGCTTCTCCTGGGGAAGCGTCATTGATTGAGTTCCATGGAGACTTGGCTATCGATGCATGTTTCCAAGGCCGGCCGGAGGGCACGTTGGACTCCATGAATGCCGGTGCACACTATGCCCCACTTCGGCAGTTCCGTCCGAACAGATGTCGTACCAAATGATGCCTGGGTTCGCAGCCGATAGTGATCCGTTCGATGAATCGCTCTGCGGTGAATTGGCGAGGATCCTACTGGTGGGAACGGCGACTTGTTCGAGCGTGTCATGGGCGATGCGTTTGCCGGTCGAACCGATGGCGCTCGTTTTATTGGTCGCCAATGGCTTGGTCATGGCTGCTGCGGCTGGGCATCGCTTTTCCGGGTTGCCGCGATTAACGTTGTTGTGTTCTTTCTTAGTAGGGATTGTTGTGACCTTGGTTGCGTTGCGTGATCCGTCCATCTGGTTCGGGCCGCTTGTGATGTTCTCACCCGTTGCGACCATGGGTGCTCTTCTTGTGTTGATGCTGAGGGACATCTTGATTGTCATGCGGAAGCTTGCCAAAGGCATTTCGCCTGCGAGGATTGTCGTGGCGGGATCGGTTCTTGCCTTGGTGATCTACATGATCGTGATCCCAAGTGTCGACGCATTCTTGGAGCAATTCCGAGAACGTCCGCAGAGTTACGTGATCGAAGAGTTGTCACCGATGGAAGTGCTGCGAATTCGTAGCGCTAAGCTTGCGGTATTTGCCATCTTTGCATATGCCGGCGCCTGTGTGGGCAGCTTCTTGAACGTGGTGGCGGCAAGCGCTCCTCGCGGTGAATCAATCGCTCTGCGTTCGTCCGCCTGTCCCGAGTGTGGTACCCCCATTCGTCGAATCGATAATCTTCCGATCATGAGTTACCTCATGCTTCGCGGTCGTTGTCGTGACTGCGAAGCGGCCATTCCCATCAGGTACTTTGCGGTGGAGCTGGTCGGTTTTACCATTTTTGGTTCACTGTTCGTCTACGAGCTCGTCACCGGTGCCGCGAACGTGCCTGGTTTTCAGTCGTACACGTATGCTGGGATCCTCTGGATCATTCTCTATACCAAGTGGCCGGTGGTTGGCATCTACCTTTTGCACTGCCTGCTGTTCAGCTGCGTTTTGATGCTCGCTTTGATGGAGCGAGATCGATTGCGACCACCGCGCAAGATGGCAATCACCTTGTTGGTTCTGTTTGCTGGCGTCGTCATCGCCATTCCGACGATGCTGACCGTCTCGCTGGTTGACCAGACACCCTTTCAGTTACCCACCAGTTTCCCAAGCTGGCTCGATCGGGCGGCCACTTGCATTGCAGGCGGCATTTCGGGTTGGATGATCGGGCAACTGATGATGTCGCTCAGTCGGCGTCATGGTCAAGACTCATCATTGCTGGCCGCCGCTCTGGTGCTACTGGGTGTTTCTCTCGGCTGGCAGGCAGTTCTGACGATCGCTATCACTTGGCTGATCGTCACGGTCATCTTCAATTTTCTCGATCGAGCCCGGATTCGAACCCAATGGCTGAGCGGCAGCACGTTGTTGTTGATGTTGGCAATGCTGCACCACCCTCTGTGGAAGTGGCTATCCGGACACCTCACGTTTTGAACATTTGGATTCAATAGAAGGTTCACTTGTTGGGAATGCGTCCGCATCCGACGCAATTCTTAGCCTTCTAGCTCGCACCGACGTCGGCCGTTCGCGCCGATCGTAGGGAATGCTCGGGGTTGGTTCCCCCTCCAGGCATCCGGCGAGATGTCATTCGTTGCGAGCGGCTAAAGCCCGAACTAGCCTAGCGCGGTGATCGTTCCTTCAACTGGTACTAGGTGTGACCCCACTACATCGACAAGGCCCGCTTTGTGTCGGCGTTTTGGCGCTCGGCGTTTTGGTGACGGCGTTAGTGATCCTCTTCGCTCCGCGAAGATATCATTCCGAGGCCAAGCTGCTGATCAAACTGGGACGCGAAAACACTTCAATTGATCCCACGGCTGCTAGCAGCGGTCAGTTGGCAGACCTGATTCGAACGAGCGAAAGTGAGATGGTCACGACGCTTCAGATGATGCAGAGTCGAGGAGTGTTCGCAAACGTCGTCGACGAAATTGGTGCAAAACCCATCCTCGACGGATGGCTGCCAGGAGCGACAGACGATCGTCCTCAAGGATGGATTTCCTCGGCGAAAAGCGCGGTTGGCCAATGGTTGGCGGGTATTGATCCCATCAGTGATCGGGAGCGGGCCATGATCACGCTCCAGGAAGGCCTCAAAGTTGAGGCCAGCAAGTCATCGAGTGTGGTGGCAATCAGTTTTCGATCGAAGTCACCGCAATTGGCTCAGGCGGTGACCGCAGCCTGGGTTGAAGCATACCGACGCGAACACGCAACCATGAACTCGATTGCGGGTTCGTATGATTTTCTATCCACCGAGTACTCCGAGCTACAGGATGAACTTCGGTTGGCACGGGATCGATTTCGAAATCGCAAAACTGAATTCGGTGTCGTTTCCATCGAAGGCCGGCGCGAAACGCTCGATACAGAAATGCGATGGGCCTACAACTCGCTGATACAGAATCGGGCAAAACTTGCCGGTGTCGACGCCAGGCTCACGTCACTTCGGTCTCGCCTATACGAAACCCCCGAATCAATCGTATTGGACGAAACGAAACGGGATACCAACGAGACTCTCAGTGCGATGCGAGATCGTCTCTACGAACTAGAAATCGAGGAACGCAGATTGGCGGCGACGTATAGCGAGTCTCACCCAAAGTATCGCGCCGTGGTCCATCAACTCGATGATGCTCGACAAGTTGTGGAGACGCAACCGAGCGAATCCTCCCAAGTCAAGACGGGTGTCAATCCGATCCATGCGGGGTTGATGGAACAAATCAATCTTGCCGAAGCCGAACGGAAGGGCTTTGAATCGGAATCGGAATCAATTCAAAGCATCATTCATGATTTGACAGAACAGTCAGCCGCGTTCAACGAGCGGGAAGCCGAGCTGCTGACGCTTCAAAAGCAAGTTGAAGTCTTGGAAGCTGAGTTTCTGTTGCATCATGAACGCCGTGAACAGGCGCATCTCTCGAGGAAACTACAAGATAGTGAAGTTAGCAATGTGAACGTCATTCAACCTGCCAGTTTTCAGGAGCGACCTGTCTCACCCAACAAGAAGCTTTGCGCGCTGCTTGGTCTGGTCGCGTCAGTATCGTCCGCGTTAGGCCTCGCGATCTCTCGTGAATCCAAGCATCTTCAGACGAACCCCGTGGGTCTCATTGAAGATGCTCGCCGCAAAGAAACAGTGGTCGAGCAAACTGATGACCTTCACCTTGCCCACCAGGCATCCGACGATTCACCAGGTAACGAACCAGACGTCGATCAGCCCACGGGTGTCGTTTCACCGATGTTGCCACGTTAGGTTCGACAAACGTGCTGCGATTCATAGATCGGGCGCAAGCCCTTGTCGCCAAGCCAACTCTTTTGACGGGTGCCTCTGTCGTGGATCAGTGTCTGTTTACGGGCACCAACTTCCTTACGGCGGTGATGGTGGGTCGTCTCGGTAGCGTCGATCAACTTGGGTTGTACACGCTCATCATTTCGCTGGTCATGATCACGATTGCGTCGTATCGATCTGTCTTGATTTCGCCCTACGTCGTGCTTCGCAACCGACTACAAGAAGAGCGGCAAGCGATTGCCCGGGCGGCATTACTAGCGGCAACTGGCTCGATGGCGGCCGTCATTCTTTGCGTTGGATTCATGTTTGCCATGCTGGTCGGCGACGTGACCGTTCTGATTGCGGGCGTGGCGGTGGCATCTGGATTGGCTCGCGATTTCATGCGCCGCCTTAGCATCGCTGAATTGAGACCGCACATTGCCATGCCGATCGATGCCGCGATCGGATTGCTGCAGCTCGGTGGTTTACTAGTTGCTGCTTACTCGGGTTGGTTTGTAATCACGGCGACAAATGTGTTGCTTTACGCCAGCATCGTATGGGTTGTTGTGGGTGGACTGGGAATCTGCCTGCAAAGACGACTCTTTGTTGCCGAGCCGGGCAGTCGATGGCAAGCGCTTCGCGACTTATGGCCCAACTCAAGGTGGATTGGTTTGAGTCATGTTCTCACGACAACGCAATCGTTCGTCGTGCCATGGATGCTCGCGTTGTGGACATCGCTGGAAACAGCTGGCGCTTATGCAGCTTGTTGGATGCTGGTCCAAGTCGTTTCACCAGTTGTCGAAGGCATAGGCAGTTTACTTGGTCCGTTGTTCTCGCGAGAGGTCGCACATGGGAATCTCCGCGGCCTTCGGAGACAAATCTGGATTGCGAGCCGCAACTACATTGGTCTGATGTTGATGGCCGTGACCGCCGTCGCGTTGGTGGGCGATGAGATGCTTCGGCTGTGTTTTGGTCACGAGTATCAGAAATACGAGCGGATTCTGATTGTCTTGGTCGGTGCATCGTTCTTTCACACGGTCGGGATCCCCGCCGGGAAAGCGTTGACGCAACTTGACCGCGCGGCGTGGAATTTTCTGATCACCCTCGTGAGCTTGGCTTCCCTCATGCCTTTGACGGTTTGGTGGCTTGGCGCCGACGGAGTGTTGGGAGGCGCGCGTGCTCTCGCGATCGTCCATTTTGCATCTTCGCTGAGTCGATGGATTCTTCTTCGGGTCCGCTTGCAGTCCTGGGCGGTGTCATCGACGGCAGATCCAAATCCCGCGTCGGATCGTTTCGATGCTTTGGAGACATCCAGATGATGTCTGAAGCTGCCATGGGCCCTCCTTCATCACAGGTCGTGCGACCGGGGACGATGGTGTCGGTTTTGAACCGGTTCCTCCGCTGGGATATACCGCTATTTGCATCATCACTTGCGTTGGTGAGCTTTTCGTTGCCAGGCAGAATTAGTCCAGACTCGGGAGGGAGTCTTGACTGGATTGCGCTCGCGAAACTGTCACTAAGGTTGATGGCCTGTGTTTGGTTCTCGGTGGTGCTTTGGTTTTCGCGGCAGGCTTCCCGGCCCCGGGTAGCCCGGCAAAACGATTCTAAGTTGAGTCCCTGGTATTGGTTCATCGGCTGGTCCTTCGTCACCATCGCTTGGTCGCCGTTGACGACGGTTTCGTTCGCGCAGTGGCTCGGCCTGTTGGCGCTATTGTTGATGGCTCAAGCGATCAGGGATCG
>JBCCKZ010000423.1:0-5399 GCA_039027135.1 Planctomycetota bacterium | reverse complement strand
CTGCACTTCCTCGCCGCGCAAGGCGTCGACCTATTGGAGCCCGCCCAATGACCTTCAAATGCGCTCTAGCAAATCCATTTGACTATCACCGCACGATGTCACCAAGAACTTTAGGTCAGTCGACTCCAAGTACTGTGACGGCTTGCCATCTTCGATCAATCGCGAACAATCGACAATGGCAAGGTCTGCCTCGGAAGAAAAATTCTCCATCTCATCACTCTGGAGCGTGTTCCCGTCTCCAAGCACCTGGGCGAGTCTCAAATCGACGTAATTATAGTGTTCTCGAAAGTCTTCCAGCCGCTCGCGCTGACTGAACACAACGATACAGGGGTCCCGCTTTCCAACATAACCTCCGGTATAGCAATCACCCGCGATGATCGATCCAACGTACTTTCCTTCAACGACGACAACAACACCTACCGAGCGACGTTCCTCACGGTTGGATCTCCGCAAATCTTTGAGGCTTTGAGACAAGGTCGCATATCCTCGTTCTGATAGTTCGTCATGGTCCAATTCTTTTTCCGGAAGACTCTGGCCATGTTTGCGAACAAAGACAACATGATTATTTCGCAAAGCAAATGCATACAACACGATCATATTCGCTTGACTATCGATCTCGGCCCCCAGTCGTAGTTGAGACTTTGGTTTCTCAGAGAAATGAATTTGAGGGAATGAAATCGTCTTCTTCGATTCATTCATAATCTTGGTGGCGGCGAGATCGGCCCAAGCTGGATCTTCCTTATCTTTATCATCCGCCTCGAGATAATTCGTAGCGACCCGACGACGTGTAGTTAGAACGTACGTTCGAATATCAAAGAAGCTATTCGCGCCTTCAAAATCCCCTTGATCGATGGCAATCGTCTCCAGACGACTTAGAGTCCTCAAAACCGAATCCGCACTGAGCACGAATGACACTCGATTTGATTGAACGAGGTGCACCCCCACGCCAGCGATTGCGATCAGATGTCTGACATCCTCTTCGGGGGATAGTTTGTGCGAACTCATCAAGATCGAGCTTCCAAGTCCGCGGATGGCGGATCCAGAAAAGGTCGCTCCGCCGCCAATCGCATCGAGCTGGAAAAACATACCTTCAAGGATTTTTCGAAGCCATTTCGGCGTCAGCGGCTTGTCGGCAAACTGCGCATCTTCCTCTGCAAAAGAATCCGGGAACTTCAACTTGAAATCCGTCGGCCAAGGCTCCTCTGGCGCCAGACAAAATGGCCGCATATTGCCTTTTTCTAACGCCTCGATAGCAACGCTAGGAATCGGAGCAAAAGGCTCCGAATCACGTGCCAGAACGATGGCTTTCGCATAGAGTGGCAACGCGTTTGATGGTTCCTGGTCAGCCCATGCTTCCGCCGCCGTGAGAGCGATTGTTTTGTCACGACTTTCGAGCAATCCTGCCCAAGCGGCAATCATCGTTGGATCCCGCGTTACCGCGTTAAGCAGATGCACTTCAAATCCATCTTGATCTGATTGATCGGGCATTTCTTGAGCACGCTTCTCGAGGCGTTCGGCGATTCTGCGTGCATACACACGCATTCCTTGAAGCCTTCGTAACAAGGCGGGGTCCTCGAAGTCGCCATCCATGGTTTTGGGATCGGCAAGCCCCTTTAGTGTCTCAGTCACCTGTGCAAGCACGCGAACGCGATCTGAAGCGTACTCTTCAAGCCGGCCACGCCAGTAGACAACCTTAGCCGAATTCGGGTATCTCGAATCGGCTTCGCGAAACGCGGTGGACGGTGTAACTGGATCATCCGAATCGGCTTCAATCAGCGACAACACTGCCTCAGCGATGAGCTGGTCTTCAGACGGTTTCTGGTCCTGGGCAGACAAGCTTGCGCAAGCGAAGACGACAGGCAGGATCGCTAAAAATCGAAGTGAGAAAATCATTTGCGTTACACGATGCACGTGTGAGGTTTATTCGACCAATGATCACTAACAAATATCACGAAAACTCAACTCATTGTCTCGATTTGGACAGTCTAATTGCTAGTGCAACCTCAAATCTCATCCGAAGATCTCGCAGCTAAATTATCAACGCAGGATCTCGGAGAGATCCGCGACAACGGTATCAGTGGAAGTCTCGGCTCTTGGTCGTGAGGCTGCTTGTCCGTTCAGAGAAGTCTTCGATGCGACCAACGATGACGTGGATCACGCCGTCTTTGCTTTCCAACTTACCATCGACAATCCATGTATTGCTCGTGCGGGCAACGCGAAAGAAACGTTTCCAAGTCGGCGGAAAAATCACCAAATTCATCGGTCCCGTTTCGTCTTCCAGTGTAATGAAGTTGATGCCCTTGGCAGTTCCAGGACGCTGGCGAAGCAGTACCAGCCCAGCTACCCGAACATGCCGCCCATTTCGCAGCGACGGCAAATCAGCCGCATGCACACATCCCCTTTCGTCTAGCTCATCTCGAAGGAATGAAATGGGATGAGCTTTGAGGCTCATTCCATTCATGTGATAGTCTTCGTATACCTCTTCTTCTAAGCTCATCGCTCGAAGACTCGCCGGCGTTAGATCGTCATCATCAACGGTCTCAAATAATGGCCTTTCAGATTCGTCTTCGAAATCCAATGCCTGCCATATTGCTGCTCTTCGGTCGCCAGCAATCGAGTGCAACGCATCTGAGTCCGCCAAAGTGGAAAGCACCGATTGGGTGATGGACGAGCGTCGTTTTAAATCGTCCAAGCTGGTGAACGGACCTCCAATGCGTCTCGCCTTCACAATATTCTGACTTGAAAGTTCAGGGAGCCCTCGAATGCTCCGCAAACCCAATCGAATGGCGTGGCATTTCGAATCCTCACAGGACTCCAGCTTTGCTTCAAAGTCACTGTGATTGACATCAGGCGGCCGAACATTCACACCGTGCTTGCGAGCGCAATCGATCAACTGGGCCGGCTGATAGAAACCCATCGGCTGCGAGTTCAAAATGGCCGCGCAGAAAGCATCGGGATAGTGACACTTGAGGTAGCACGAAGCATAAACCAGTAGCGCGAAGCTCGCCGCGTGTGACTCCGGGAATCCGTATTCACCAAAACCACGAATCTGGTTGAAAACCTGGTCCGCAAACTCACCGGTAAGCCCCCGCTCGTGCATTCCCACCAACAGCTTCTCTCGAAACTTATCGATGACGCCCGGTCGTCTCCACGCGGCCATCGCACGACGCAGTTGATCGGCTTCACCTGGCGTGAAGCCCGCCGCAACGACGGCTAATCGCATTGCCTGTTCTTGAAAAATTGGCACACCCAATGTCTTTTCAAGCACACTTCGCACCGCATCATTGGGATACACGACGCTATTGGGATCATCACGTGCCTTCAGATACGGATGCACCATGTTGCCCTGTATCGGCCCCGGCCTGACGATCGACACTTCGATGACCAAATCGTAGTAGCACCTCGGACGCAGTCGAGGCAGCATGCTCATCTGGGCGCGAGACTCAATTTGGAAAACACCGATCGTGTCGGCTCGACAGATCATGTCATAGGTTGCTTGGTCGTCTGGCGGGATGCTGGACAAGCTCAGCTGCCGACCGTAGTTCTTGGCAACTAGATCAAAACACCGCTGGATAGCTGATAACATCCCCAACGCAAGAACATCAATCTTCAAGATTCCCAGTTCATCAAGGTCATCTTTATTCCACTGGATCACCGTTCGATCAGGCATCGATGCATTCTCGATCGGACAGAGCTGACAAAGCGGCCCTGAAGTGATGACCATTCCACCAGTGTGCTGCGAGAGATGCCTTGGAAAACCAACCAACGTTTGAACCAAGTAGACGAATCGACGGCCGAGCTCACTCTTTGGGTCTAATCCCGCCAGTTCACACCGACTTGGGAGATCACCCCCGTCATCACCCACCTTCGCAATCGTATCGACGATATCTTCGGATACTCCAAGGGCCTTCCCTATCTCACGCACAGCGCTGCGCGTACGGTAAGTGGTGACTACCGCTGTCATGCCCGCACGATCGCGACCGTATTTTTGGTAGATGTATTGCAACACCTCCTCACGACGTTGGTGCTCAAAATCAATATCGATGTCGGGTGCTTCACCACGTTCCCTCGAGATGAAACGTTCGAATAGCATGTCACCCCGACCCGGGTCGACACTTGTCACACCCAGGCAATAACAAACTGCAGAGTTTGCGGCTGAGCCACGCCCCTGACATAAGATGCCTCGAGATCGAGCGAATCGGACCATATCCCAAACGGTCAGAAAGTAAGCCTCATAATGCAGCTCTTCGATCAGCTTGATCTCATGCCGAATCTGCTTAAGCACTTTTTCAGGAATGCCATCGGGCCATCGTTGATTTGCACCCTCCCACGTCAGCCGGCGAAGATGCTCGATGAGTGTCATGCCCGGTGGCGCAATCTCTTCAGGATACTCGTAACGCAGTTCATCAAGTTTGAATTCACACCGGTC
The DNA here is from genome assembly GCA_039027135.1 of Planctomycetota bacterium. Lineage (GTDB taxonomy): Bacteria > Planctomycetota > Planctomycetia > Pirellulales > Pirellulaceae > Rubripirellula. Next base: position 970 of record JBCCKZ010000423.1, on the reverse strand, counting down.
GGCAATCTCGATCGTTCGCGAAAGCGCACCAGGAACCTCATGAAACAATCGCGCCAACTCTTCACGAGTTCGCAATTGATATTGGCTGTTGGCGTGTCGCATTGAGTGTACGTTATCGATCGTCGTTCCATTTCGAATGGCTGTCATAGCGTCATGCAACAACATTCGATTGGTCACGTGGTATGCCACACTGCCTGTTGCCACCAAAGGAATATCGTTGGCGATTGATAATGCTCGCATGGCTTCAATGGTTGTGCGATCATCGACACCTCCATGCAAGTGACATAGTAAGTAAGCTCGATCACCAAACACGTCACGCAAACGTTCACGCAAAAAGGGTCCCGTGCGAACGCGATCACGCGTCTTTTGTTGCCGAGACAGGTCCTCTGCATCGCGCCAGGCTGGTCGCGTCACGAGAGCTCCCACCAACAAGCCCTCATTCATCTCGACCAAATCATCAAAGCGTATTTCGCATCGCCCCTTTTCGGCTCGCAAACGCCCTCGAGAAAGAACACGGCACATACGCCCGTAGGCCAAACGATCGGTTGGCCAAATCACGAGCGGTGGTGCATCGATCGGATGAACCTCAGTACCAACGATGTATTGCAGCCCCAGCTCCTTCGCCGGAGCCCAGCCTCGGACAACACCGGCAACCGATTCGCGGTCGGTGATTGCCAAGGCGCGATAACCCAGCTGGGCCGCACGAGTGACCAATTCATCGGGATGCGAAGCCGCCTCTAAGAATGAGAAGTTGCTCCTGCAGTGAAGCTCGGCGAAGGGGGGTGAATCTGGCATGACATTCTCAGTGCATTACCAATTCACCGGATAACTGAACAAATGTCAACCTTTGTCGACGCATTTAGACCAAGAGCAGCATGGGCCGAACGGTGAGGCGAGACGATACCTCGGGTAGGAGCAAGAAAACGCGCCAGCCAACTCAGCACCCGAGGGGTCGTAAACTCCCCCCGCG
>JBCCKZ010000422.1:0-5403 GCA_039027135.1 Planctomycetota bacterium | reverse complement strand
GGATGGCTCGCCAATGCAGCTGCGAAAAAGCGTTGTGTTCCGCAAGACTCATCTTCCAGACGGGTGACGCTACTTCCCATTGCACATTCCTACGCACGCACCTGCGATGTAGGGACGTGGCTGATCAGCGGAGGACATTTGATCTTGGGACTGGGGTCAAAAGACTTTCGATTGATTCAAGAACACGCACCCACGCACATGAACTTGGTGCCGAAGCTGGCTGACCAGCTAGCTGATCTGATGAAGACTCCAGATCCCAAGTTGACCGAGGCCATTCGAAGGATGCAAAATCTAGGCGTCGGCGGAGCAACGTTGGATCAAAGCACGTACGAAACCTGGACGAGTCGAGGCATCGCGGTCACTGCCGGATACGGACTGACCGAATCGGGTCCCGTTATTTGCAGTGCCACTCCAGAGAATAGCCGTCCCGACACAGTTGGGTGCCTCGTAGACGATTGGGAACATCAAATCGTAAATGGCGAGCTTTGGGTTCGAGGCCCCGCCATGATGGTAGGTTATTTCAAAGACCAAACCTCCACCAATCAACGCATTGTCGATGGATGGCTAAGAACGGGAGACGAAGTGAGCTTCGATGAAGATGGTCACTTCCGAATCCTTGGAAGAATCGATCAAGTTCTCGTGATGCATGACGGAAATAAGATCCACCCTGAAGCGGCGGAGAGATTGATTCGTGATGCCAACGCCATTCACGGTGACCTGTTTGTGGATTCACCTGACGGTCGACGACTTCGAATTCACGTGGACCACCATGAAGATCTCGTGATCCCCAAGGATCTACGACGTTATCCGACTGAAATTCACCAATGGGATCCTCCGGTGCATCCCTCGGAACGGACATCGAAAGGAACAATCCGACGGGACATTATCAAAAAACGATATAGCCAGCGAAACGAGCCGGTCGTGAACGCAAACCAGCCCTAGGATGACCCATCGCGGAATAGCCAGACTAGTGGTGGGTCAAATTCACAAGTTCAGATTAGTCCGTAGCGAAACTCGCCAAGAGTTTCGGGCTCGAATCTGCATAACGCTGTTTAAGACCGAAACTCTTGGCGAGTTACGCTACCCTAAGTTTTAGTCCTGGCGCACCACTGGTGACGAAACAAGAAAAGAGCTTACGAGTCGCCGGTCTTCCATGCAGAAGATCAGACAAGACGATTATTCATTCGTTATTTGTCATATTTCATTTGCCATCTAGCGATCGGATCAAAATGACAGACAGGAAATGACAAATCCAATCTTCAAGTACAGCTACCAAGACATCAATCCGACTTCACCATGCGATGATGAGCCCACGACACAGCCGGCGGACAAAACCGATCGGCGTAAACCAAGCCCTTTCCACCAAGACTTAAAATTGCCTCACGTCGTCGATGAGTGATGGCTTTGAGTGTGGCTGCAGCAACCCGATCGGCCGGCCAGCTACCCACGCTCACACTCTTGGCATTCGCATCCGTATCCACCAAGGAGTCAAAGAACTCGCTCTCAGTCGTACTTGGGCTGACTAGTGTCATTTGAATTCCTTCAGCCAATAGCTCAGCGCGAATCGCATCAGTAAAACCATGCAACGCAAACTTGCTGGCGCAGTATTCGACTTTTCCCGGCACGGCCGCGTGGCCAAGTACACTGCCCACGTTACACACAACGGCATCGTCACTGCGTCGAAGTGGTGCAATGAGTCCGCGAATCCAATTCGCCGGTGCGAAGAAATTGACCTCCATGATTTGCCTTAGGCGACGAGGATCGGAATCAAGAAAATTTCCAATCGCTCCGATACCGGCATTGTTGCAAAGCAAGTCCAGTTGATCCCCCAGACCGGAGAGAGCCGCTCGGACACTCTCAAGGCACTCCTCTTTGGTCACGTCGCCTTCGACAGGCATCAACGCGGTGCCGAGCTCATCACGTAGCTTTTCCAGGCGATCCATACGCCGGGCGACCGCAACGACTTTCGCTCCTCCGCAGACCAAAAGTTTGGCAAGCTCGCGTCCGATTCCACTACTCGCACCAGTAACGACGCAATGCTTGTCTCGAATTTGCCACTGGGCCATGGATGTTTGCACAGGTGAGATAGGTGGAGGACGAGATACAATACATTGTCGCTCCTCATCCGCCCATGGATCGAATCATGCCTGAATCGCTTTCCCGAAGAACACTGCTGCGAGGCGTCGGCACCGCTATTTCGCTGCCATTCCTGCAATCGATGTCCACGAGCCGCTTACTCTGCGCGGCAGAGCGATCATCCGGCCCACCGATGCGAATGGGTTTCTTTTACGTCCCCAACGGCATGCATATGCCGGACTGGACTCCAGATGGTCAGGGGAAGAAATTCTCCTTGCCACCCACCACGACTCGCTTGGAAAAACACCGCGATCAAATCAACTTTCTTAGCAACCTCGCCCTCGATAGCGCTCGAGCTCACGGAGATGGCGGCGGTGACCATGCCCGTAGTGTCGCCGCATTCTTGACCGGAGCTCATCCGCGGAAAACAAATGGAGCCGATATCCAGAATGGAATTTCGGTCGATCAGGTCACCGCAAAGTACATAGGGGACCAGACTCGCTTCTCGTCGTTGGAACTTGGCCTTGAAGCGTCAGCTCAGGCGGGCAATTGTGACAGTGGTTACTCTTGCGCTTACGCATCAAATATGTCCTGGCGTGGCCCCACCAATCCGATGGCCAAGGAGATCGATCCTGGAGCCTTGTTTGACCGTTTGTTTGCTGGTCAAACCACGAAAGAAACCAAACGAGCCAAGAGCGTTCGCGAAAAGTATCGTAAAAGCGTACTCGACTTTGTCCTCGAGGACGCCCAGGAACTTCGCAAGATCCTACCCGCCGTCGATCGAAGAAAACTCGACGAGTATCTCTACTCCGTTCGTGACGTTGAGAAGCGAATCGGTGGCGCCGAGAAACTCCGCATGAGTGAGGACGGCGTTCCTGACTATCCGAGACCAAGTGGCGTGCCACGTGAATTCGACAAGCACGCTGAGTTGATGATGGACATGATCACGCTAGCCTACCAAACCGATAGCACTCGAATCATCAGCTTCATGTTTACCAACGCGGGCAGTAACCGGTCCTATCCGCAGATCGGTGTCTCCGAAGGCCACCACGAGTCTTCGCACCACGGCAAGAGTGCCCATAAGCAAGAGTTGGTTGCCAAGATCAATCGTTATCACATTGATCGGTTTGCATACCTTCTTGATCGAATGCGCGCGACGCCGGAAGGACAGGGTACTCTCCTCGATAACTGCTTGCTGGTTTACGGCAGCGGCATTAGCGACGGCGATCGCCACAATCACAACGATCTTCCTATCCTGCTTGCAGGCGGCGGCAGCCGGATTCAAACCGGCCGGCATTTGTCGTATGACAAGAACACACCGTTATGCAATCTGTATGTCTGGATGATGAACGAGGTGGGTGCGAATGCCGACCAGTTCGGCGATTCAACGGGTAGGCTCCCGGGTTTGAGTTAACACAAATAGGCAAGTGAATTTGCTCCCATGCAGTTCGTAGCATCGGCTTAAGCCGGAGGAAAAAATCAAGCGAAGAGGTAGCCTCGCGGGCGGCTAGGTAAGAGAAAGCCGAAGGTATAGACAGCCTTCAACAGTGACGGGTTGTAAGTCACCTATAGAAATCGCATGAATCCAACCGCAGGCCATCCGAAAGTTCTCCTTTCCGGAGCCACGGGTTACGTCGGTGGTCGCTTGCTTCGCGAACTACAAAGTCGCGGTATACCAGTTCGCTGCCTGGCACGTCGCACCGGGAATCTCCGTGGACGCCTCAGCGATCGTGACGAAGCGGTTTCCGGTGATGTTCTTAAGCTCCGCACATTGCGATCCGCCATGCAGGGCGTTGAAACGGCTTACTACCTCATTCATTCGATGGGATCCGATGCGGGTTTCGAAGACGACGATCGACTAGGTGCGAAAAATTTTGCCGCCGCGGCCGAGGAAGCGGGCGTTCGAAAGATCATCTATCTAGGCGGCCTCGGGCGAGATGATGAAGACCTGTCTGACCATCTTCGAAGTCGACATGAGGTGGGGCAAATCCTACGTTCAAGTAAAGTCCCAACGATCGAGTTCCGCGCGGCCATTATCATTGGCTCGGGAAGCCTTTCATTCGATCTTGTGCGATCCCTCGTTCGCAAGCTTCCAATCATGATCTGTCCCCGATGGGTCAACACGCCCACCCAGCCCATTGGGATTCGCGATGTGCTTTCTTATCTACTAGGGGCTCTTGAACGCGAATTGCAAGCAAGCGATGTATTTGAGATCGGTGGCCCTGAATCGGTGACCTACTGTGACGTGATGCGGGAGTATGCGAACCAGCGAGGCCTCAAACGGCTTTGGCTTCCCGTTCCACTCTTGTCTCCTTGGCTTAGCAGCCTATGGCTCAACTTCGTAACTCCAGTGCACGCGTCCGTCGGACGAAAGCTCGTTGAAGGCTTGGTCAACCCGACAGTCGTCACTAATGATCATGCGGAAACCATTTTCAACGTACGTCCGGCTGGCATACGTGAGGCGATCCGTCGAGCCATCGTCAAAGAGGATGACGAACTGGTCGAAACACGTTGGCACGATGCCCTGTCATCCGCCGGCCCCATTCAACGTTGGGGTGGCGTTCGATTCGGTAATCGCGTCTTAGACTCAAGAACTATACGCGTTGAGCACTCACCCCAAGTGGCCTTTGAACCGATCCAAAGAATCGGTGGCGACACGGGATGGTACTACGCCGATTGGCTTTGGAAAGTGCGAGGTTGGATTGACCGGATGATTGGCGGTGTGGGGCTGCGTCGTGGCAGAAGACACTCGCTTGACCTGCGTGTGGGAGATGCCGTCGACTTTTGGCGTGTCGAAAACTTTGAGCCAAATCAACGTCTGCGTTTGTACGCGGAAATGAAGTTGCCGGGCCGAGGATGGCTTGAGTACGAAGTCTGCCCCGAAGGAGAGAACACCTGTGTCATTCGCCAGACAGCCGAGTTTGATCCGATTGGATTGATTGGCTTGGTCTATTGGTATTCGATCTGGCCTCTTCATCAGTTGATCTTTGCCAATATGCTCAAACGAATCGCCGAGGCGGCTGAAGAGCGATCAGCCGCGACGCAATAACACACGTTCAGCATCATCGCATCGCCCAACCGAGGGCTATCGCCCAACGGCTGATCAAAACAGCAAACGACAACGTCCAAATCAGCCGAAACGCGATAGCGTACGCTCAGCACCATCACATCGCCTAAGCGAGGGACATCGCCCAACGGCTGATCAAAACAGCAAACACCAACGTCCAAATCAGCCGAAACGCGATAGCGTACGGTCAGCACCATCGCAGTGCCGAACCGAGGGCTATCGCCCAACGGCTGATCAAAACAGCAAACACCAACGTCCAT
>JBCCKZ010000421.1:0-5404 GCA_039027135.1 Planctomycetota bacterium | reverse complement strand
ACGCTGCGAATCATCCCTGCCCCTTCCTTGAACGCTACGATCTGTACCGAAGACTTTGGCATGATCTGGTCGGATCGATCTTCAGAAGGGATTCGAACCCTCTTAACGGATCCAAACTCGTAGATGCCCTCCGATGTGGTAATCGTTCTGGAGATGAGGTGGGTACGAGTGCTGTATTGACCGCGGTTGGACGTGAGCACCAAACGGTGCTCAAACAACATGACCGTGCATTCAGCGCAAGGATCTCCAGCCTCATCGCAGATCCGGCCTCTGACAGAGACCGATGAGTCTTCGTCGCGTTTAGCTCGCGTAATCCTTGCACTTGCGAGGTACTCGAAAAGATCATTCGTAACCGGCAATTCATGGGAAAAAGGTGTCTCGCGGTACGTCTCCAGTTCCTCAGAGAGAGTCACATCTTCAGTGCTTCGTTCTGTATTGGCCGGCGATCTAACTAACCGAATCGTTGTTGTTGAAACCAGAGCCACTAGGCCTAACAACGAAGCCAAAACAATCAGCAGCTGTGGCCTTCGCGCAAACCGGTTTGCAGTTTCGTCCACGATGCGGCGTAGGCGTCTTTCCATCGCGGGCCCACCTGACATTAAGAGTGCGGCTTCGTCATCGATCCTTCGAACTGGATTGCCCAAACGAGAGGCGGCGTTGAGAAGGGCTTGGGGATAGAGAGATCGACCTATAGTCTCGTCGCCTGAATGACTCCAAAGACTGGCCTGCTCATCAGCGGCCCATTCACGGGCCTCGACATAACGACGTCGACTCCACCAAGCGGCGGGATGGAACCAGAACACAACGCTGTTGAGCCAAAGGGACAGCTGTTTGAGGTGGTCCAGTCGTTTGGCGTGAGCGAGCTCATGCAATAGCACCGCCGCCTGTTCATCATCTGTCCACAATTCGAAGCCCGACGGGACAAGCAGCCTCGGTCGAAGGCAACCGATCAGGACTGGTGAATAAACGTCATGATGGATTCGTACAGCCAAGCTCGATCGAGGCACATGTATTTTGGCAATACTATCCAGTCGTGCTTGGATTCGCTCTACCGACGAAGCCGAACGCCACTGCATCCAATGGAGCAACATGACTTTGACCAACTGAATGGCTGCCCAGCATCCACCAAGGCAATACACGACAATGGCAATGACTGGCCAGGAAGGCCTTTGGCTTGGAATTCCTACTTCTTCCCTCTGGAAACTGACTGCTTCCTTAATTGCCAAAACACTATTCTCGGAACTCGATTCCGTCGAGGCCGATGAGATGCTTGGCTCCTTGGGTGAGTCTTCGAGTGACTGGTCATATTGAGGAAGATCTTTGATTGACGAAATCGTTCTTGCTTCGGCCGGTAAGTTGATCGACCAAAACTCAAACTGAGCGGTCAATGGAACTGCCAGCATCAGGTTTAGCGTTGCAAACCACACACCTGCGTGAATGCGAGAATCACATCTCCGCGTCCAACGACCGATGACTTCCGATGCGACCGCCAAGAGCAGCAGATAGACGCAAGTTGAAACAACCCATGAAAACATGATCAGCTATCCTCTTCATGCGTACGAGTGCAGTGGCAAAGTCACGCCAGGTCTTTGTCACTTAACTTTGAAAGTGCCCGAATAGAACTCGATGAACAAGACATCATCATCATCATCAGAGACACTGTGTTTAATAGTGGTGGAGTAATCCGCGCCTATTCCATTCTTTTTCGGTTTGGATACATAAAGCTGGTAAGGCCCTGATGCCAAGCCGTCAAAGGCAAACTCTCCATACTTGTTCGTAACCGTCTCAATGCGACGTCCAAGATCGCGAATCAGGAAAGTCGACCTGCCAAAAATAGCTTGTGCTCTAATTGAAATGTCTCTGATTGGCTCTCGGGTTTCGCGATCGATGATTACTCCCCTGAGCTGACGGTCTCCCGTCACCCCGCTGAAACTGACGACGGTCTCCCGGTTAGACTCAACCAGCTTCGTCATTTGCTGTCCAAAGCCATAGTTCGGCATGCTTGGGTAGCCCAATGCGTGAAGACTGTATCTTTGGCCACGTGGAACCCATAGGACATAGCGACCATCATCATCACTCGTCGTGGACCAGTTGTACATTGAATAGGTGAAGGTACTACTTCCAGTCCCTGGAACAGGTCCCTCCGTTCTGATCTCTTCGAACGGCCTTGCACCAACTTTTAGTTTTGGCATTGGCTTGCCATTGAGCTCAGTATTGCCAACGATCCTACCACCTAATAACAAATCAATTTTATTCATCTGATCGGGCGATAGATCATCAAGAGATTGGGTAGCAAAGAAATGCTGGTCTTCTCGAATGGCCTCAATGACTACAAGCTTTCGCTGTGGCGAAAGTCCTTTTAGGTTGACCTCAACGATTCCGTTTTCATTCGTGTCGTATCGCAGTTGATTAAACGACGGACTAAGAGAATCTCTGTCGTTGACGACGCGGCATACCGCGTTCGAAGCAGCTTCTCCGTTCGGAAGGAATGCCTGAACGGGGAATGTTGAATCGGGCAGTCTTTTACCAAGCCTGACCACAACGTCTTTTGAACCTTGCTTGGGAACTTCGACGGAATGCTTCCCAAAGAAGAGATCGGGTTGATCTTGGAATCCAAATGAGAAGGTAACGCCTTCAGGCCTGTTGGGGACAAGCGTTGGATAGAGGTTCTCGGTTGGTTCGAGGAGCAAGCGAAACACACCCTTATCATCCGTTATCGAAGGTGTGCGAGATCCTAATCGGGACTGAGGAAGCGGTAGATTCGAAACCATTCGAACTCGAGTGTTCGCCGACGGTTTTCCTTCATGATTGAGCACCTTGACCGTCAAAAAATCCGGGTCCGCCCAATCAAGGCTCACCGGAAAGCGTTTGACGATTGGAAACAAACGTTTGAATGGAAGACTTTCATCTGGCCCAGTCCAAACACCTTGCATCAGGGTAGGTGAATCCGTACCCAAACGATCGACCAAGTGCACCACCACGCGACCCGGCAAATTCTTGAACTCGAAGTTTCCAGGTTGATCAACGCGTGCGACGAGTCCTCGACCTAGCGTTGGAAACACGATTGTCGGTCGTGAGTCTTGGCTATACGAATTCGCACTCAACAACGAAATATACTTTTCGCCAAATTTTGTTGCGTTCCAGCCGACGATGTTCCCACTGCTGTTGACTACGCTTCTGAGCGTGAGATCTTTTTCAATGCGGGTTCGCGATACGCTATCTCGATTCTCCGGGGCCGGCCAAGGCAGGTATTCACGCACGAAACCCGCGCCCCGCTTGTAAGCCAAAACAATCAAATACGGATTCGAGTGTAAGTGTAAACTCTGCTCTTCTACCGGCACCCGAACCAGTCTTGTGGATTCAAAGCGGTAATCGCCTTCTGGTGATGCCTTTGTTTTAGCGACAAGGTGGGTTCGCGTATGGTTTGAATTATTGCGACCAGGCACCTTTAAGAAGTACTTCTGAAACAACAATACGGTGCACCCCACACACTCATTTCCCTCAGTATCAGCAACCCGTCCTTCGACCGTGATTGACTCCGACTCATCACGTAAAGCGCGCGAAACCCTCGCGTTGTCCAAATGCTCAAAGAGATCGTTGGTTCCTGGCAAATCATTCGGGAAGGGATTTTCCCGATACCGGCCAAGCTCATCCGCCGGCGTTCGTCCTTGGGAAACCACCTGAGCCTCAACGGGCGTGTTGACGAAGCCAATCATCGTCGTCGAAACAAGAGCAACCAAAATGATCAAGGAAGCCAACGAGATCGAGTTCTGCAGCTTGGGTGAAAACCGTTTGATGTTCCGGTTCAGAACGCGGCTTAAGCGACGTTCCAAAACAGGGCCTCCAGACATGGAAAGCGCGGCTCGGCTATCGACCCTGCCAATCGGTTTTCCTAAGCGAGACGCCGCCGCCAACAATGCTGAAGGATAATTTGATGCGTTACCCGATCCGGTTTCCTCAACGCTCCAGTGATCAGCCTGCTCGTCAGCAGCCCACTCGCGTGCTTCGATATAGCGACTTCGACACCACCATGAAGCTGGATGAAACCAAAGCAAAATACTATTGACCCAAAGTACAGCCTGTTTGAGGTGATCGAGTCGTTTGGTATGAGCGAGTTCATGCAACAGCACCGCCGCCTGTTCGTCATTTGCCCACAGATCGAAGCCTGACGGAACAAGCAACTTGGGCCGAAGCCAACCAATCAGGACTGGCGAATAGACTTGGTCATGCGTTCGCACAACCAACCTCGAACGAGGTAGATATCTCTTGGCGATGCTATCGAGTCGGACCTGGATGTTTTCCGATGGCGAAGCCGATTGCCATTGCCTCCAATGTCGAAACGCAACTTTCGCCAACCGAATTGCTACCCAACATCCACCAAGACAATAGATCGAAATGGCGAGGATCGGCCACGAGGCCCACTGGATCGTAAATCCTTGGCTTCGGGAACTAGCTATTTGCAAAGCTGGAACGACACCTTTCTCGGGACTCAAGTCCGCCGTGACCGACGCCACGATTCGTTCCTCGGCTGAGTCTTCGAGTGACTCGTCATATCGTGGAAGATCTTGGATCGACGAAATCAATCTTGCTTCGGCCGGTATATCGATCGACCAAATATCAAGCTGGCTGGTCAATGGAACAACAAGCATCAAGTTCAGGGTCACAAACCAGAGCTGTGCGTGATTATGAGACGCACATTTTCTTGTCCACCAACCCATGACCTCGGCGACCCCCGTAAGCAACGCGAGATAGATACAGGTGACAACGAACCATGAGAACATCTTCAAGCATCCTTTTCATGTTCGCGAAGGATCTGCCGAAGTCGCTTCAGTTCTTCGTCACTCAAGTTCGTTTTGGGATCCGCAAGATGCGCCCCAACCGCATCAACAATCGAACCACCAAAGAAGATGTCGAGCACTTTTCGAAACGCCGATCGAGCCGTGCGGGCCGGAGATGAGGCCGGAAGATAGACATATTGCTTCCCTCGTCGCTCACGCTTTAGCAAACCTCGCTGAAGCAGAATCCCCAATTGTGTCCTGACCGTCGCGTTGGCGAGATCATCGTCAAGGGCTTCCATGACCTCGTTCGCGGTTGCTTTGCCCAGCCGATGTATCGCGTCCATGATCTCACGCTGGCGGCGCGCAAGCGGTGGTTCCATGCTTACCCCTTCATCTCGAATGTGTCGATCGTGCCCACAATCAATGTGTCAAATATTTAACACTTTATTGATGGTGGTCAACCCCGAATCCAAAAACTTGCACTTAAACTCGAACTCAAACTTAAACTTGCCTGCCCTGACATCGCCTTTTCCAATGGCCGGTTCGCCGCGATAGGCCAGTCTTACAGACCAGATTTTTGGGCTGGATTTGGATTTGCGTTTGAGCTCGAGTTTGAGTTTGAGCTT
>JBCCKZ010000420.1:0-5412 GCA_039027135.1 Planctomycetota bacterium | reverse complement strand
GGCGCTGAAGTACCATCCGGATAAAAACCAAGGCGACAAGAAGGCTCAGGAGCAATTCAAGCGAATTCAAGAAGCGTATGACGTTCTCAGCGATGATGAGAAACGCGCCGCGTACGACCGTTACGGAGCTGATTTCGAGAAGATTCGCCAATCGGGTTTCAACCCTGGAACTGGCGGGGCGGCTGGGTTCGATGGTTTGGATCTCGAGCAGATCTTTGGTCGTGGTGGCGGTGGAACGGCTGGTGGGACTCAGCACTTTGAAGGCTTTGGCGACTTTTTTGAACAGATCTTTGGTGGTGCCGGTGGTGGTCGCGCGACGGGATCACCGTTTGGTGGTGGTGCGTCGCCCTTTGGCGGTGGACCTCGATCGGCGGCACCAACCAAGGGAGCCAATGCACGCAGCGAACTGGAGATACCTCTAGAGGTTGCTGTTCGCGGAGGCGAAACCGAGTTTTATCTCAACGAAGAAAAGATTAGCGTCAACATTCCACCTGGAGTTGAAACGGGTTCGAAGATTCGACTACGCGAGCGAGGAGGCCCATCTCCCAACGGCGGTCCAGCGGGTGATTTGATTCTATTGATCAAAGTTTCTGCTCACCCACACTTTAAGCGTAATGGACGTAACCTTGAATTGTCGTTGCCAATTACTTTGGGTGAAGCGGCGAGCGGCGCGAAGGTTGATGTACCTTCTCCCAATGGCACGGCGACGATGACGATTCCACCAGGTACATCATCGGGTAAGAAGTTGCGGCTAAAAGGCCAGGGCGTCAAACAGCGAGATGGTTCGGCGGGTGACCTATTGGTCACGATTCAGATTCAATTGCCAAGCACACTCGATGATGAAGATCGTAAAGCGATCGAGGAGATCGAAGCGAAGAATCCTCTGAACCCTCGAGACGGTTTATCGTTCTAAGGTTCAATGATGAATGTTCCTGATGCGTCATATCGATTTTCTGCTGATCAACGCATCAAGCTAAGGAATGAGTTTCAGCGCGTACTGCGTCATGGCAGTGTCGCGGCCGATGGAACTCTTGTTGTTTTCGCGGTAGCTCAAGAGAAGGAAGTATGGGCACCCCGTTTAGGAATCACGATTCCCAAAAAGACTGGCAATGCCGTGGTTCGTAACCGATGGAAACGACACATTCGAGAGTGTTTTCGATTGCAGCAAGATAGCTTGCCGCGAGGATTTGATTTCATTGTCCGACCCAAAAAAGGGGCTACCTTGAATCATGAAGACATTGATCGATCCGTCGCTAGACTCTTTTTGAAAGCCGCCAAACGAGCTGGAAAACCTTGAGATATGGCACGGCTGGATATGCGTTGAACCCGCATTTAATCTTGAGTTGCAGAGTCGTTACGGTATCCAGTGTGACGTTCCCAGGCAACAACTAGCCTGTGAACAATCCAGTCATCCACTGATAAAGCTTGTAGATTAGCCAAACGATGAGCAGTCCTATCAGGAGCAGAACTAGCGAGATGCCCAAGACGATTGGCCAGATCGGACCCCGATGTTGATCCTCTTCGTAGTACTCTCGCATCAATAGTAAGTTTCGCGTGTTTGCCTTGAAAACCAAATCAAACACGTTTCCGATGAATGGGACGGTGCCGGCGATGGCGTCAAGTAGCACATTACCGAGCATCTTGGCGACAAGCTTTGGTGTCGCCCCATTCTTTGCCATTGTCAGGATTAGTAGACCGGAAAGACAAAGGGAAATGAAATCGCCAGCGCCCGGTACTAGTCCCAGGATGAAGTCGACACCAAAGCGGATGTTGGTGCCGGGTATTCGAAGCCTCGTGTCCAGAGTCCGCGTGAACTGATCAACCCATTCCATCTGTGGGCTTCCTTGACGCTGGGACATGGTCAAGATGGGCTCATTGCCGACCCTTCGACTTTTCATGACAAACGAATCTTGTAGTGTTGCGACTCAGTGATGATGTGATTCATCTTCATGTCATGTGGTTCACAGGGAACACTCGGAAACACTTGGCAATCGAATGCCACGCCCACGCGAATGAGATTCGAATTGGCTTTGGTAAACCAACGATCATAGAAACCTTTGCCGTGGCCAAGACGATTGCCAAGGGTGTCAAAGGCGACGCCCGGGACGATGACGAGATCGACTTTGGTATCGCGTACTGACCGTTGTTGAGACTCAACAAGCTCCCTGCTGGGTTCAAGAATGCCAAAATGGCCTGGCATCAAATCTTCAAAGTCAACCAAGTGAAACAGATGGAGGTCACGACCGAAGCAGTAGGGAACGACGATTGATTTACTCGTCTCGAGTTGTTCCTTGAGGTGCCCTCTTGTGCGTACTTCATCTCGAACATCGACATACCACATGACAGTGTTTGCGGATTGATAATCGGGTAGGTTGATGACTCTGTCGAGAATCCTTTGGCTTCGAGTGTCTTTTTCTTTCTGGTCCTGTCTTGCTTGTTTCGCAAGTTGGCGTAGCGATTCTTTTTGTTCTTGAATATTCGTCACAAGGTCATTGATATTGGGCCGCCCCTTTAGGGCTGTCGTTCGTAAGCGGTATTAAACCCCAGGGCGTGGTGCCGGGCTAGCTTGGGATTGAGTTTCGCGTAGCCATGTCTGTCTAGCGTTTAGATTCGCATTTGGAAAGTTGTGTCAGCGGTGCAGCTAAATGAACCAAACCAACGAGTTCGATCTAGGGTTACCCCTTCGGGGCGTTTTGATGCGGGTGGTGTTCTCAGCCTCGAAGAGGCGATCCTACATCAGCCCAGGGTAACACCATGGGTTTATGTGACCAAAAACAAGCTTAGCCCCCAACGGGGCGATCCGAATGATTCATTGTCCAGTTGACCCCGATGCTTTCGCGTCTGTTTCAAACTATGGCCGGGTGCTATCGCACGGAGACTGAATTTGGGTCCATCGAATCATCAGATCCGATCACGCCGAGTTTCAGGATGAACCGGCCATCCTTTGTACCACGGCGTCGGAGAGGAACTGATGCCTTCCACGTAGGATCTCCTCGTTGTTGAAACGATCGATCATTCGTTCCCGGTCGGCTTCGCTGTCAAACTCTAAACCAATCAAGGCGCGTCCAACACGTTCACCGGTGTAGACGTAGTTGAAATAGCAGACGTTGGCGAGATCTTGGATGCGTTCCAAGAATTCATGGAGAGCCCCAACACGTTCGGGGAACTCGTATCTCAACATCAACGGATGAGAGAACAAGTTTGGATCGTATCTTAGGACTCGAAAATGAATGTCCTCTCCATCTGAGACGTCCTCCACCGTGACACCAGCAGCCTCGCAATTTTCACTGACTTGCTGCAGTAGCTCCGCCGGAACGTCGAATCCAATGATGGGATGGGCGATCTCTTCATCAGATTTGCCATACTGAAACTCAACGATATTGCATCCCGAAAGTGAGCTTCGCATGAAAGACAATAACGATCCTCTTTTTGACGGTAGTTCAAATCGAAGATGTCGACGAATTTCGCCGCCGATTCCAGCTTCACCTGCGATCACAGCCAACTGCGAAAAGTCCATGTTGGCTCCGCAGGTGACGCTTAGCACCCGCTTGCCTTCAATTTGACTCTTTTGGGATAACAATCCGGCCAGCCCCAAAGCTCCCGCCGGTTCAACGATTCGTCGACGCCAATTCCAGAACGCTCGAATGGCATTACAGATCTCTTGATTGCTCACTGTGATGAATTCATCGACAAGCTCGCTACACAACTGGTAGGTAAGATCACCTGCTCTTTGAACAGCCGTTCCATCGCAGAAGATATCGAGTTCCTTCAGGTTGACGGGGCCACCGTTCGCGATGGCCGCGGTCATCGAAGCTTGCCCCTCGGCTTCGACACCGACAATCTTGATGTTTGGATGGTAGTGCTTGAGCCAGCAGGCGACGGCAGCGGCCATTCCGCCGCCTCCGATTTGCAGGTAGGCGATGTCAAATGGCCCTTTGCCAGACATCACGACCTCGTCAGCTAGGGTTCCCTGGCCGCCCATCGTGGTCAGGTCATCGTAGGGATGGACGAAGCTGCGTTGGTGCTCCTCAGCGAAATCGAGGGCTGCCCGGTGGGCTTGGTCATAGGTGTCACCGATCAACTCGATCGTAACATGATCGCCACCATGATGAGCGACGGCGTTGCGTTTCATCATGGGTGTGGGACGAGGCATGAAAATCATGGCCGAGCATCCGAGACGTGCTGCCGCTAACGCAACGCCCTGGGCATGGTTTCCCGCCGAAGCACAAACGACACCTCGTGCGCGTTGATCCGCATCCAACGTCGCCATGCAGTTGTAGGCACCCCGCCATTTGTAGGCATGAATCGGAGGCTGGTCCTCTCGCTTTACCCACACTTCGGCCGTGGAACCTATCTCTAACTGTTCCAGAGGCGTAGGCTCACGCACCGCGTACACTCGCTGACGTGCAAGCAGTATTTCGTTAAAGAGTTCTTCGCGAAGTGTCAGTTGATTCAATGGATGAAACGTTCGTTGAAGTGAGGTATCGCCCGGTGTTTTCCACTCGTACGTCGTGGATGCTCAACCCGCCGTCTGAGCAACGTAACCAAATCAAGGCGGGTGTTTCCTTGCTGACGCTGCGGGTTTGGATTCTCACAGTTGCTCATGCGGTTGTGAGAAATTTCTATGCAGTTTTGCGCCATAATTGAACTTCATTGGGGCCACGGAACTCCAAGTGCAAAGCACCAGGGGAAGCGTACTGCTCGAAAACCTTTTGATGGATCGGAGATTCACCCGGCCAAGGATAGGAATACACCAGGGCAAAGTCTTCGATGCTGAGCCCCAGGCCTTCGTAAGCGGATAAAAGGTCGTGTCCCAAGGAGGGCGCTAATCCCGTGGCATACCAGTCGTCTGCATCAAGATGCTCTTGCAATTCTTCTTCTTCAACATCTTCGGGCAAAAAATTTCCAAGAATGGCTTCTCCGCCAACTGTTCTCAATCGATCAATTGCTTCCTTGGCCAGTCCCGGATGCCCTTCTATACCGATCGCATCCCAACCCAAAAGTGCGGCTACGCCAGTGATGGTCCCGATGCCACAACCCCACTCCAGAAAGCGAGTGCCCATCGCCATCCGGCTTTCACCAATCCAGGTGATTGCTTTACCAATCAATTCAGCATCGGCACAGACAAACTGTTCGAGGGGAGCTTCATCAGCAGATTCATGCTGAGAGCTTGGCCAGTCGTCTTCAATCCGTTGGACTCGATGACGCTGCTGTTCAATCCAGACTAAACATTCGGGATCGAGTGAATGCTCATCAAGCCGCCGTGGCAATTCCAGCGGGACCAGCATCACCCATGCTGCGGTGTATCAAAGATTCGGTCGCCAGCATCGCCAAGGCCTGGGACGATGAAGGATTGATCATTGAGTTCGGGATCGATCGCGGCGACAAACAAACGCACATCCGGAAAGTCTC
>JBCCKZ010000419.1:0-5412 GCA_039027135.1 Planctomycetota bacterium | reverse complement strand
GTTGGCGGATGAAATCAATCGAGCGCCGGCGAAGGTCCAGTCGGCGTTACTTGAAGCGATGCAGGAACAACAGGTGACGATCGGCGGTGAGTCGTTCCAGCTGCCACAGCCCTTCATGGTCATGGCAACACAGAACCCCATTGAGCAAGAAGGAACCTATCGTTTGCCGGAGGCCCAGCTGGATCGCTTTCTAATGAAAGTCGTGCTCGACTATCCTTCGCGGGATGAAGAGATCAAGATCCTTCAGTCTCGCGCCAAATCCAAGTTTGATCTGCAGCTCTCCCAATGCCTTAGCCAAACAGAAGTGCTATCGGCTCGGAGCGTTGTGGATCGAGTCTTACTTTCGGACTCGATACAGGAATACATCGTTGATTTGGTGCTCTCAACACGTCGGCCTAACGCCTATGGCCTCCAGCTTGATGAAATGATTGCGGTGGGCGCGTCTCCTCGTGCCACAATCAGCTTGGCGCTAGCGTCGCGAGCGGCGGCGCTTCTTCAGGGGCGAGGCTTTGTGGCGCCTGAGGATGTTAAATTGATCGCGGCTGACGTTTTGCGACATCGTTTCACTCTGACCTATGAGGCCGAGGCTGAAGGTGTGACGGAGACGAACGTACTCGACATGATTTTGGGTGGGGTTCGCATCGGGTGAGCGGTTCCGGTCAAATGAGCCGACCTGATCATGTCGGGGAATCCTCTCAAGATTTAAAAGCGTTCATGAAACGCGTTCGCCGTTTGGAGTTGCGGACCGAACGCAAGGTCGACGAGTTACTTGTGGGGCGATGGCATGCCGCATTCAAGGGACGAGGTATGGAATTCGAAGAAGTCCGCCCTTATGTAGAGGGAGATGACGTTCGTTTGATTGACTGGAATGTGACCGCCCGTGCGGGTAAGCCTTACATCAAAAGCATGCGAGAAGAGCGTGAGATGTCGGTGATGCTGCTAGTTGACGCGAGTCCATCTATGCGATTTGGTTCGTCCGATCGGAGTAAGTGGGAAATGGTCACGGAGTTGGCTGCCACGATTGGCCTCTCCGCAGTAAGGAACAATGATCGGGTTGGATTGAGCGCCTGTGGCGCTGAAGGCGACATGCGACTGCCTTCTCGAACGGGAATGAAGCACATCTTGCGGATCATTCGTGAACTCTTGGTCCTTGAAACTCACCAAGATCCATCATCGAGGTCTGTGAACGATGGATTCCTAAGAGACGCGATGGAACGCATCAGTTCGCGGAGGGATGGTAGACATGTGGTCTTCTTGATCAGCGACTTCAGAGAACAGGGATTCGAAAAGCCACTTCGCGTGCTCGGCCGTGCCCACGACGTAATTCCTGTGGTCGTTGAAGACCCGATCGAATTGCGTTTGCCGGCAGGGGGGCTGGTTCGACTAAAAGACAGCGAGACTGGAAGAATGCGATGGATCGATTTGACCACTTCGCGAGCGAGAAGGCAGGTGCAGGATTTAATCGAACAGCATCGACAATACCTTGAAGTTTTGTTCACGCGATCGGCGACACCTGCCGTGTGGCTCAATACGGCTGAAGATTTTATGGATCCACTTCGAAAGTTTTTGGAGCTTCGACGCAACGTGTCGTGATAGGGATCATTCGCTACGCAAACCAGGTGGTGCGAAGATCGGTTTATCTCCCAAGCGGATGTGACATGGTCCCTAGAGGCACCAGTCAGGATTGCCTATCGAAGATCAGGATTTGCCTGGCTAGCCATCCAATCATTTGAACAGTTCGCTTCGTTGATATCACGGCCACTTTGCAAAGCTCATCGGCGTGAACTTTATGCGTTGATGCAAGGCAAGGCGTGGCCTATTGACTGACCTACGCAACGCCAAGATCTTTCACATCGCATAGAGCGATCAATTCGATGCCGACGGCTTCGAAAGCCTCTCTTCCACCGGCCAATCGGTCGACAATGGCAACGACGGTATCAACCTCCAGGCCAAATTTCCGAACGGCCTCGACGGCCTTGATCGCACTTCCGCCACTTGTGATGACGTCTTCGACAATGACTACTTTCTCACCCGGTTTGACAGGGCCTTCAACCTGTTTCCCCGTTCCATGACCTTTGGGTTCTTTGCGAACCATGAAACCGCGAAGCGGTAGGTCCTTTTGTCCAGCTTGAGTGACGATCGACGCTGTGATGGGATCGGCGCCCAAGGCCATGCCACCAACGGCATCCGGCAGGCCGCGCTGCTCGATTAGCGACAGCATCACCGAGCCGACTTCCACCGAGCCTTGGGGGTGAAGCGTTAGATTGCGGCAGTCCAGGTAGTAGTTCGCTGTCGCTCCGCTGGCCAACGTGAACGTCCCGGTCTGCAAAGCTTCACTCTTGATGAGTTCGATTAGTTTTGGGGAGGCGTGCATGGATTGGTGTTTGGAGCTTTGAAAGATTCTCCGCTTGGGAGAGTCCGACGCTGAGTTTCAGTGTTTGTCGGCTGGCGGGATAGAGACCTAAATTTCCTTCCGGAGCCCGCGTTTTAACCCAAACCATTTGGGCTACCAAGAAGCCTTGGCTCGAGATTGTATTTATCCCATCGCGTGTGCGTCGGTCACCGATGAGCCGAACGGAAGAACGCAGCGATACCTTGGGTCCTGTTTTTGGGGGACTTTGCGCTGGTGTTGTCTCAGTTCACTCGCCCGAGGCGTCGTACGCCTCCCCCTTCGGCTCATTTCGGTTCGAACGCTTTGCGTTGAATGGAAGAGCGGAAAGATATCTCGGGTCCACGACTTGACGCGACGTTGCACGGGCGTTGATCTTGTGTCAGTTCACTCGCCCGAGGCGTCGTACGCCTCCCCCTTCGGCTCATCCCGGAAGGCGTGTTCTCGCTACCAACTCATCGCTTTCGCGAGAGCATTTGGTCAAGCTCTGATTCAAGTTCGCCGGCACGCACGTTGTGCCTGACAACCTTACCCGAAGCATCGACTAACAACATCGTTGGCAACAACTGCACACCCAGCTGCTGTGCCAACGGGCTTCGCTGTAGTCCGCCTTCGGCGAAAAGTTGTGGCCAACCGAGCTTCTGTTGAGCCAAGTATTGACGAGCCATCTGGGGCGATTGATCGACGTTCACGCCAACGATCTGAAGTCCCGCTCGTCGGTAACTAGCTTGCAATTTTTTTAGCTTTGCCATGTCCTGCTTGCAGGGGCCACACCACGAAGCCCAGTAATGAATGATGACAGGTTTTCCTTTGAGCTGGCGAAGCGACAGGCTTTTGCCATCAAGCGTTTGCCCCTGAAGTTCGATTGGACGACCAACAGAGCTGAGCCGTCGGATGGCCCCGCGAGCACGATCCGCTGCTTCGGTCGTTGAATAGTCCTCGGCGATCCGTTTGTAGAACGAGAGGGCGTCCCGTTCTTTGTCTTCGAATTCCTTGCTCAGTGCCAATTGAAGGTAGGAGTCGGCAGCTTCTTTGGTCTTTGGATACCGTTTTACAAAACCTTCTTGAGCGTCAACGTACCACTCTTGAACCTTTTCAAAGTCATCTTCCTTAGCCTGAAGCAGTACATACTCGGCGTCGATGGCTTCTGAATCCGCATAGGCCGCCAAGCTGGTGTTATTGGCTGCATACTTCTTGGCCACCTGGCGAAGTGCGCTGATTCCGTCGGGGAACGCTCCGCTTTGGACCGCCATGCTTAGGGTGTCAACATATTGACGAACCCAAGACTCTCGTTCGTTTCGATCGCTCGCGGTTTCAATGAGCTGCTGCAAGGTTTTGGATCTCTGTTCGTGCAGCGAAGCGGCCTGCTTGCCGTCTTTCGCTGATGCCAACCGAACATCGATTTGCTCAAGCTGTGAAACCAGTTTCTGCACCTCTCCCGATGGAGCTGCGGCGGGCGCCGAGGTAAGTCCGCCGGGAGTGAAGAAGTTTCCAATGCTTTGGGCGATTGATTCGTTGTCTTGTTCGATTGATGGCAGCTCGATCAATCGCCATCCATCACCTGTTTCGATAATGGTTCCGACCATGATCTGTCCGCCGCCCGCTTCGTCATCGAACATGGCGACGGCGTTCTCATAAACGAGAATGTCTCGAGTGCTACCGTCCGTGCCGGCGGGAACAAGGCCGGGAGCCGCCGCCGCGAATTGGGCGAACCGACTTTCGGCCGTCAATTTCTTTTGGCTCTTTACCGTTTCGGCGAAGCCTCTTGATGCCCGAGCCACCTTTCCTAGCAAGCTCTTGGATTTGAGTTCGCTCAAACCAAGCGATCTGACTTGGTTGGCGTTGATCAAGAGGCGGTCGAAACGACTGGAATCCCGACTCGCGATCGCAGCGATGACTTCCGCAGCGACTTCTTCGGCGCTGATGCGTTTCCAGGAATCAACCTTGCCGTCTTCATTCTTGTCGATCCCATGTCGGCTTCCAGCGGTAGCAAACCAGCGGTACTGATCGGCCTTACCGTCATAATCCGAATCGACATCACGATAAACTTCGACGTTGAATTGGTAGTAGCTCCACGAGTCGACGCGTTTGTCCTCATTGGTGTCGACGAAACGCCGAAGCACACTGCCGTCGGGACCGATCACCGACCAGCCACTGACCCCTTTCTCGTCAACATCCTCGATTCGGCAGCGATTGATGAGGTCCTCAGGTACTTGGTCGAAGGGCACGTCTGCCTGGACGGGCTCGATCGCCAACGCCTCTTTGACAGTAGCGGCTTCAGAAGAAGCAGCGAATAGGGCGATGAACATGCCGCAAAGCAGAGCGGCGACGGAAAGGCGACGATGGAACGAAACGATCATGACGCGTGGGAAGGGGGAGTTCTGGGGAGAGAAATCCGGCCATAAAGCTTTGAAAGACCGGGTGGATAGGTGTTTAGCACAGGTCGAACCTTCGCGGCCAGCGAAATTATCCAAGTTCCCTTTACACGCCGCGAACATTTTGTACACTCCGCCGCTCCTATCGTGGATCTTTCGCCTTTCGGGGCATCCGGTACACGGTTATCCTGAGGGCGTGTAGCTCAGTTGGTTAGAGCGCGTCGCTGATAACGACGAGGTCCCAGATTCGAGTTCTGGCACGCCCACTTTGAGGTGCGAAGTCGGCAGGGTGAAGTTTGAAATTTCACGCTCCGTCCTTTAAATTTCAAACGTCCTTCGGGGGTATAGCTCAGTTGGGAGAGCGTTTGCTTTGCAAGCAAAATGTCGTCGGTTCGAGTCCGTCTACCTCCACTCGAAGAGCCGTTGTCTGAGGTTTCAGGCAGCGGCTTTTTTCATTCTTGTCGAGTGCTCCGAAATCCAGCGTCCAAATCTCAGGGTTGAATCCCTCACGAAAGCCCGTATAGAACTATGCCAAGACTTTCGGCTTCGACCCCGTACCGAACGTCGCCAAGACTTTCGGCATAGACCCTGTAGCGAACGTCGCCAACGGCCTGTCGATCTAATGACATCCGGGAAATCAATGATCAG
>JBCCKZ010000418.1:0-5422 GCA_039027135.1 Planctomycetota bacterium | reverse complement strand
CGCCAACCTTCGCTCAGAAGCTGGCCGCGCTGCAGCTCTTCTCGATGTTCACTGGCTTCGTAGCCGTGGGCACCAAGATCCTTCTCGTGTCTTTGCCACGAGCAAAAAGTGGCCGAGATCTTTAGGCTTCAGATTTATAGCAGAAGAAGAGGCAATGGGACATTTCATCCTCGAGTTGCTTCTTCGTTTTATGTGGCTCGAGTGCGCTGTTTGCTTATGTTTCGCAGTCACCTCCTTGGATGTTCAGTCAATCGCGGTGAGGGATAACGAATACGGAATTAGGTGACTGGTTTCGCGTTGGTGATGAGGCCTTGTGAAATGATAGGACAGTCTCTCGCCATATTCTCTCCGTCAATCGTCTCTATCATGAGCGTTCCACTTGAAACGTTTGTTCGGGTGATTCTGACTGGCGAAAAAAGTCGCGAAAAGCGTTGTGGGATGGACCGATAAGGTTTAGCGACATGGATCCTTTCCTCCCTTAACGATCCCAGCTAAGTACCTATGCCCAAGAAAGACACCTTTCGTATCGTGACTCGTGGAAGCGATGGATCGCTCTTGATTCGTGATTACCCTACGTGCGACCCCATCATCAGAAGCCACATACAGATCGGCACCGATGATTGTAGTACCGACCTCGATATACGAGGTATGCCGGTGTTCCGTGGCTTGGTTGGTCCAATGCCTGATGGTAAGAACGTCGTTCGATACGAATCGCCTGAGGTATTCGAAACGTTGACAAAAGAATGGACCTCAACACCTACGAAGAAGCGTCGACGCTCGCCGGCGTAGTGCCTCGAATCATTATTTGAATGCGGCCTGCAAGATAGGCTCTTGGTGTGATGTGTAGCCAAAGACTGCCTCCCCAGGGCCTTAGAGTCCGAACCTTCCTGGGGGTTGCAATAGGCTTAGAGCCACCCGCATGCGAAGGACTAAATCGCGGATGGAAGGCACCAATACGATTTAGTCCTCGCGATTGCCCGCTATGAAAGTCAGATGAGGAAGGCTGAGTGCTTCAGCCCATCTAGGATCGGCAGCCGCGAGAGGTTTGGCGATCGATTGGGGTATAGGCCGTCTCGCGTAGACTCTCGCAAGACTTGACTTGCATGTGTCAGCGAGCATTTCGCGTGCTAATTGAAGAGCCGTCGCGGATTGATTCGATCCCATACCTGATCGGATCAGCCATTCTTTGTTGACCTGGATTTCGGTAGTCATCGCTTCAAGGGTTTCGGTGACCCAGGTGTCAACACAAATAGCTTCCGCACCCAAAGTTCTCAACTTCGCAAGATCATCGGCATCTGCCATCGCCGCGTCGATCCAAAGATTTACCTCGGGGCGAGTTTGTTGGATCCATGAGCGGGCTCTTGAAACGGCTGCGGCCACTGCCAGTGGGTCGGCCTTGAGTCCACGAAGGTTAAGGATGATTGCATCAACGTCCAAAGCCAAAACGGCTCGTAACTCCACATCCATCCGATGTGGTGCGATCGCTAGAACTTTCTTTGCATTGGGCGAGAGACTCGAGAGTTGTTCAAACTTTGCTGGGAGCGCGTCGATCGAAGGTGCTTCAGGAAAGCCATTGAATTCGCCGCGTTCAAGATAGCCCTCGGGTAGGCGATCACCGGCGTGATGTCGCAAACGGTCGGGATCGTGCCATGAATTCTCACTCGAAGTGTCCAGCCGCAAAACAATCCAGCCGCAGTCTTCAAAGTCTTCGGCAGTCAGATGCCAGCGGTCCGGATGCATGCTAATCATGCGATTGGTCGAGAGCATCGGAAACTCATCGAATCCAAAAGCCGTCGCTGAAAAGTCTCGACGTGTGCCGTTCACGACGACGCCTGACTCTGCGAAAGCTTCCGCGATCGTTAGGCCGATCAGAGGTTCGAATCGATGCCATGGAACGTTCATCGTAAACGCCGCGGGCTGGTCGATAGAGCCTGCACCTCGGTGGGTCGACCACGACGCAGTGCCCACACCCATGCTCGCTGTCGGTGGAGGAACCCAAAGTATAGGAAGCAGCTGAGGAGCCGTTATCGCCATTTCGGATTGATCTCCCCGCGTGTTGCCTTTTCTTTCTCCAAGATGCTGCAATGGGTGATTCGTCTGAAGTCACTGGCGTCGCCTCGGATTGATGCATTGACCAACAACAAACCCAGGCGAAGTTGATCGCGACTACGAACGGGAGATTCGACCACATCCGAGCCAAGGCTTTCAACATCGCCACGGACGAAGATGGTCCCGCTTACCATTCCCGCACCCAGGTCCTTGCCGGCGTTGCCGCCAATGACCATCGTTCCACCAACCATACCAAGACCGCACGCGTCACCCACGTTTCCGCGGACAAACAATTCTCCCCCGGCCATCAAGGCGCCGCATCGATCCTTAGCATTTCCGTAGACGGCGACCGTTCCCGATTGCATCGAGACCCCGACGGCATCGCCTGCGTTGCCCCTGATTCGAACCGCTCCTCCCGCGAGTGCTTCTGCCAAGGCGTTTCCGGCGTCACCGTGGACGCGGAACTCGGTTGTCCGGCTGTAGGCAAAAGCAAAATCGCCGATCGACTGATTGATAAGCAATCTCACATCAGCCGTCGTTCGCATCAGTAGGTGATCGAGTGACGGAAAACCCGTGACTTGAACCGTGGTTGGTTCATCATCCTCATGTTTGCGCTCATACTCCCGAAATACGGACGCTACGGTAGAGGGATCGATCTGTGAAAGATCAACGGTCGCGTTGATGCTGTTGAGGGCATCTTGGCTCGTGGAATCGCTTGAGTAGACCGTATCAGCATCCGTGGCCCGGGAGGTTGCCGAATCTGAAGACTGTGCGGACGGCTTGCTTCTGGGCTTGCTCAATGTTTCTTGCTTTGGGTCCCTGTTGACTCATTCATTCTACTCGTCGCGAGCCTTCGTGTCGCGCCACTTCTTTTAACGCAACCTCTTACAGCTTTGGTTCCCAGCTATCTATGACAAATATCGATTTTTCGGATGCACCGATTTCTAAGCTCGTGGGTTTTCAAGTGGAACCGCCGGCAGAACCCGGATTAGGCCTGGCGATAGTGCGTTTGGAGTGCAATCGACGGCTGCACAATCCTATGGGGAGAGTCCATGGCGGCGTGATCTCAGCATTGGCCGATGCCGCGTTGGGAATTGCGTTTGGTCGCACTCTCTTTGATGATCAAGATTTTTCAACGATCGAAATGAAGGTCAATTTCATGCGTCCGGTCATCGGGGGGACACTGACCGCTAGGGCGGAAGTGGTCCAACGTGGACTGCGGGTGGGGTTCGTCCGATGCGAGATCAAGAGCGATCGAGGCAAACTTGTCGCCGACGGAACCTGCACCTGCACGGTTATCTGAGTTTTTCGATCACGCGTGCGAAGGCTCGACGAAACGGAGGTGGCTGGCGTATGCTGGTTGGCTGAACGTTGCGTCAAACACCGATCCCGCCTCAACCTCTCGCCCTGCTATGAACGCTCCCCACGGTCGTCCTGCTCAGTATCCGGCTTCCCTCGTTCCTGAAGAAGGAATGCATGTGGGGCATTACCTTTATCGGTTTGTTCGCGAGGGTGTCGATGGGCGTTGGACCGATGCCGCCAAAGCTCAATTTTCGGGAGCTCTTACGCAGGTTGGCGAGGGCGAAGAAAGGCGGCCTGCGAGGTTAGGGAGCTATTGGACAAGCGGTCATCGTGCCGACTTTGCGATCATGGTGATGGATTCCCACCCTGGTGTTGTCGACAGCATCCATCAGTCGCTTATGTCGGGGGCCCTTGCGGGTTTGATTGAGCCAGAATGGTCTTTCGTTTCGATGAGCGAGGTGAGCGAGTATGTCCCCTCCGTCGAAGAATTTAAACAAAAGCTAATCGATGGGGGAGCTGTAGAAGGCAGCCCCGAATTGGATGCCAAAGTTTCCGGCTATGAACGTCGGCTTCCAATGATGAACGTTCAACGTCTTCGACCAGAGATTCCCGATTGGCCAGCGGCCTGTTTCTACCCAATGAACAAGTCCCGTGTAGTTGGCGCTAACTGGTTCATGGAGTCGTTTAAGAATCGCAGCGACATGATGTCGGAGCACGCTAGAAGCGGAATCAAATTCGCCGGTAAAGTGACCCAGCTTATTTCGGTTGGTGTTGGCTTGGATGATTGGGAATGGATGGTGACATTGTGGGCGAAGAACCCAGAGTACCTTCGCGAAATTGTGTATGAGATGCGTTTCGACGAAGCGAGTGCTAAGTACGCCGAATTTGGTCCGTTCTACACCGGTTACAAAGCAACACCTGAGGAAATCTTGGATCACTGTCGAGTTTGATCCAAAGCCTTCTTGCGATACTCGCGACCGAGCATCCACGCAATCGCGGTCCATCCAACCGCCACCACTGATGCGGCCAAGTTCAATCCAAGCATTGGAATGCTTGCCTTGGAAGCCACGCTCATCCCGGATGCCGCGATGACGTCGGCTGATCGAAGCAGCACCGTGTCGATGAAATTCTTGCTCCGGTACCGTGCCGCACGAGGCACCATCGTGAATAGGACTTCGCGGGCAGGGGTCGTTAGACCGTATCCAAAGGATCGGATGCAGACCATCGTGATGGCAAGTGATATTAGCGTGGGAAAGAACGCCATCGTTGCGGCTAGGATTACACAGGCAAACGGAACAGCGGCAAGTGTCGCAGCCAGCCCGAGCATCCGAAAAGCTCTTGCGAACACAAGTGTTTGTAACAGTAACGTGCACGCTTGAACCGCGAAATCCACTCTAGCAAAAAACTGAAGCCTATCCACTTGTTCTGAGTAAGCTTCGCCGACGATGCTCGCTTGCTGAAAGTAAAAGATTGTTCCGAAGGATTGATAAAGGAATAGGAAAACACAAATCCCAATTAAGTACGGCCTGTTCAAGATGATGAGCGGTCCATCCCACCAACTTGATTCGTCAACTTTTGTTTTTTCGTTCGTTGGTTTGCTAGGCTGAAGAAGCACAAGCGTTTCGGGTTCACGAGGCATCTGGTGCAGAGACTTTTCTTGATTTTCGATGCTCCAAGCAAAGATCAATCCGACCTCAATCAAGATCGCCGGAATGAGTAGCATCACCGAAAGCGGAACATACGCTGCGACGATCGAAATGAAGAACGATCCCGCGATACCACCGACCGTTCCACCCGCGGCGATCCTTCCAAAGCGTTGACTACCGCCCGACTTGGCCGCCAGATCAGTCATCACTGTCCAGAAAACGCTGGTTGCAAATAGACCGTAGACATTGATCCAAATCATCAGGATCACGGCGAGCCAGCCTGATAGTTCCTCATCGGAATCAGCTGATCCGAAGTGAATCCAAATGGCAAACCCAACCAGCGATGCGGCCGCCAGATGAAAGACGACGCGAACGAGCCAACGTCTCGACAGGTGGGTCGAAAGGAAAGAGTAAAAGAGTGTCGT
>JBCCKZ010000417.1:0-5437 GCA_039027135.1 Planctomycetota bacterium | reverse complement strand
TCGAAAGATGCACAAAAAAACCGTTGTCTCGTGAGAGACAACGGTCAAGTTTTTCAGCCTGAATGCTTGGAAGACTACTTCTTTTCGTCGTCAGCCTTCTTCACCTTCTTCTTGCGCTTGAGCGAGACCTTCGGCACACGCACTTTAGCCATTCCAACGACGTCTTTCTCCTCATCGAAGGTTCCCAATGTTTTGAGACGCTCGACACGCTCCGCGCGAGTGAGGACATTTCGTGTTTTGATCGCTCCGGCCTGGACGCGGAGGCTTTGGTCCATGGTCATGACCTTCTCCTATTTCTTGAGGTGAGGCGGGAAAATACAGGAATTTGATCCTGCTGACAAGGCTCAGCGAGGCAACTATGCTCCTCTCCCCAGACCTATCCCTCGACCCTTTGCCAACCGACGGCGGGCGAGAAACGAGCATTAGCGAGCGAAGCGATCAGCGGCCAGGTAAAGAAGACGTCCCCAGCAGCAAAACTGGTGACGATTGGCAAGTTCGTCTTACCCGCATTGATTATCGCTTGGCTGCTCTGGCGAATTGAGCCTGAGCAGTGGGAGCAGCTGAGAAACCAGCCCAAGAACTATGGATTGCTGGTTCTCGCGATGGTCGTCGCTTTGGTGGCCATGTCCATTTCGTTCGCACGTTGGTGTCTGCTGGTGCGGTGTCAGGGGATCCCTCTTGGGTTGATGGAAGCTTTCCGACTTGGGGCGATCGGCTTTTCGCTCTCATTCATTTCGCCGGGAAGCGTTGGTGGTGATCTGTTCAAGGCTGTCTTTTTGGCTCGTCAGTACCCGGGCAAAAAGATGGCCGCGGCCGCATCGGTGGTGGTCGATCGAGGATGTGGGCTATACGGCCTTTTGCTGCTCGTTTCGATGGCGATGCTCTTCCGACGTGGCCAAGGCCAAATGGCAACGAGCGGTACCCCGGGTGAAACGCAAAGCGGGCAGTTGATCTCGATCGATGGAATTGCCACTTTCACGATAATCTCGGTGGCGTTGGGCACTCTTGTGCTGGCCGTGTTAATCCTGGGGGGCAAGCTGATTGATCAAATCATCAATCGTTTGTCGACTGTTCCTGTGATGGGCAAATTGATTACCGCCATCGGTCCCCCGCTGAGGAGCTTTCATGATCACCCGGTAGCGTTTGGATGTGCCGTTCTAATGAGTGTTGGCGTACAGGCGTCTCTCGTTTTGAGCATGACGTTCATCAGCCGCGGTTTATTTTCCGATCCACCCACAACGCTCGAGCACTTCATTATTGTGCCCGCCGCCATGTTGGCTTCGGCGCTACCCATCACGCCAGCGGGAACGGGAGTTCTTGAAGCCGCTGTCGATCAGCTCTACAACGTTGTGCCGGCGAAGCCGACAACGGCTTCGGGCGTTCTCGTAGCACTGACTTTCGAGCTTGTCAAAATTGTTGTTGCTGCCATAGGGACATTCTTTTATTGGACCTCAGGCAAAGACGTTCGAGCAACCATGGAAGAGGCTGAAGCCGAAAGCGTTGATAGATAAGCGGCTTGTTGGTCTCAACGACTTATCGTCAGTCAAGGTTTTGGAACTGACGAATAAATCGGTCATCGATCCAATCCTTGACGAACATGCACCATCGTCCGTGCAGCGATAGGCGGCCATATTCCAACAGCGCTCTGTCATCGCCTGTGTTCAGTAGCTTGAGAAAGCTGTTTTGAGGCTCGAATGCCTGGAGGCTTTCACCCTCGAGAGTTGACCGTAGGTTTCGCCAAAGCACTGGCGCTTGCCTTACCGCATAAACGCCGGCTTTAGGAAATGGGGAATCGATCCTCGTTCCACAGTCGCCCACGGCGAAGACATTGTCCTGGGAAAGACTTCGTAGATAGCAGTCGGTCGCGATGAATCCACGGTCGTCTTTTTGAAGATCGAGTTTCGCCAAGATCGAAGGTGCGGTCGCACTGGTTGACCAGATGACAAGATCGCCGGAGAGTTGCGTTTGCCCGTCAAGGACCAAGCCGTTCTCATGGGTGAACTCAGCACGGGAGTTAGCGATGAGTCGAATATTACGATTCGAAAGCAGCTGTTCGATTTTCGCGATAGACCGATCTGACATTTCCCCGGCCACGTGATCGCCTGCCGTCACAATTGCAATCTGGACTTGAATCGATTGGATCTCGGCCCAGCGCGAAACGGCAAACGCCAATTCAACGCTGGCAACTCCACCGCCAACAATCACGATTCGGACTGAATTCCTGTTGGATCTTTCAATCGCTTTTTTGACTCCACTTTGAAACCTTGAGAGGAAAGTTTGCATCGGTTTGATGGAAAGGAGTGCTGTCGGAGCGGGCGGATGCAAAAGGCCCTGTGGCATCGAACCAACGCCGATTGACATGGCGTCAAAGGTGACGGATTCGTCGTTTCCAAACTCGACTTGGGAATCCTTGCAGGAGACCACATCCTCAATGATCAGGCGTCCCTTTGCTTTGGCAACTAATCGACGCAGGTCGATCTCCATATCACCGGGCTTGCGTCGAAGTCCCAAGATGCTTGGGAACAGTCCCGAGTAGGTCGAACGATCGAAGTTCGAAACGCACACGAGTTCCGTGTTTGGCAACGGTTGCTTGATCCAGCGAAATACAAAATCCACATTCGTATGACCAAGTCCGAGTAGGACGATTCGACGTGCGACCGGCATGGGTGTCTTATGGGTTGGAAACCACAAGCATCTTTTAGTGATGATGGCGCGAAGTGTTCACTGAGTCCGTCGTGTAATCGATCGATCAAACTTGATCGGACTTTCCTCTTCGAAAATCTCTACAATGGTGATTTACTTTGAGACCTTCTCGTACTCGGCTGGAATTTTGTAGCGATCACTGTAGGTGTGCACTCGCTTGGTTGGCTTACCCTCAAGCGTGACGAGCGGAAGTCCTTCGCCAACCCAGCCAAGGATGCTGTCGCTGTAATTCTTGACGTTCAAGTTCCGACCGGCGAGCTCTTTGGCATACCTTCCACTGCGACCACCAACGGTGCAGTATGGGATGATCAGTTTCGATCGGTGTTTCTCCAAATCCTCTTCAAACTTCGCTTTTGTGATGGCACCGGGAATGATGGAAACGGCCGTTTCGTCGTCACCTCGGACGTCGACCAGGATAAATGACGCTGGGGAGATGCTTTCCTCGGCGGCCTGCGCCTTTTTTTGTTCTTCGAGCCTCGTCTTAAGCTTTTCCAGCAAATCCTTGGTTGATATCGTTTCGACGCTCGAACCGAATAAACCGCCAAGTTGAGCGTTAGATGGCTTTGAGAATTGGAAGAACGCGATGGCGATGGTCAGCACAGTCGGTAGAACAGATTGCAGCGGTCTTCCCATTTGTCATTACCTCAAGCGGCTTTTCGATAAAGATGTTCTCTCGTGGGGGGCATCCCGGACCAGCCCTTGCTGGCTTTTTTGGTGGCAACGACTTGGTATAGCTTGATGCTGCCATTGGCAAAGCCACCGCTGGCTCCCGCCAGATAGGCTACCCACAAACGGTATCGTTCGGGACCCACTAATTCGATCGCCTTCTCACGATTGGCCGAGAGATTCTTGCACCAAAAACGGGTGGTTAGCGAATAGTGCTCCCGCCATGATTCTACATCATGGACTTCGAAGTTGCTTCGTTCCATAAAATCAGTGGTCATGCCGACAGGTGTCAATTCGCTGCCTGGGAAGATGTACTTGAGCAGGAACTTTCGTTCAGGGCGTATTCGTTTGGCGGCTTTCGCCGAGCTTTTGGCGCGCCTCGCGATCGCGTGGTTGAGCATCATTCCTCGGTCACGCAACATCGAGTTCAATTTGTTGAAATAGCGAGGGTAATTTGCAACGCCGATATGTTCGGACATGCCAATGCTGGAAATCTTGTCGTAACTTCCGGTGTGATTCGCATAGTCACAAATCTCGACCGTGACCTGATCCGACAAGCCGAGTTGATCGATCTTCTCAAGGGCGTATGCGTGTTGTTGGTTCGAAAGAGTGATGCCATGCGCTTTGACTCCGTAGTGCTTGGCGGCGTGGCAGATTAAACCACCCCAGCCACATCCCACATCAAGCATCCTTTCACCAGGTTCAAGTCGAAGCTTGCGGCAGATCATGTCGAGCTTGTCATGTTGTGCCTGGTCCAACGAATTGTTCCAATCGGTGAAGTAGGCACAGGTGTAAACCATCTCTTTGCCAAGGAACAACTTGTAAAACTCATTGCCTACGTCGTAATGGAATTGGATGTAATCATCATTGGTTCGTTTAGATTCGTTTCGTCCGACAAGGTCCTTTTCAAATCCATGGTCAAAATCCGTGTTTGGCTTTTTGGCGAACGCAAACGGGAGCGAGTTTCGCAGCAACATTCCTTTGGAGATTTGTTTTAGCCGACGGCGATTTTCCTTGTCCGTCTGCATCGCTTCGGAAAAGTCGATCAGGTCTCCACCCTCAAAGTCGATGTGCCCAGTTGCGTAGAGACGAACGAGCGTTTCAAGTGATGGCCAGCGAAGCATCGCCCCGATGACGCCCGGATCATCGATCGCAATGACATATTGCCCGTTTGGATTGCTGCCGATAGGGACTAGTTCGTCGTTCCAAAGCCGAATGGACAGGTTCAGGTCTAATGCATCAGCAAGTTCCGCGAGGATTTTTTTGATTGACGCTATTTGCGTAGCAGCGGAGAACGGCAGGCCCATCGGAATTTCTTTGTTCGAGATAGCTAAACAAGCTTTTTCGAGTACCAGTCCATGGGCTTCGTCGAAAGATCAAAATGTTTCCTTGCGAAGAACGCCAGCAAATGCCAGCTTCAGATTAGATCTGGAAGGAATCCGAATGCAGGGAAAGGTTCTGTGTAAAATCGGCTGACACCAAATGAATGCCCCTGTGAAACTTTTGAGTGAGACGATGATGAATCAGTTGATGAGCCTTTTTATTTTTCTTGGCACTTGTGTGTGGGCCACATCAGGCTGGGCACAATCGACGAAAAAGCCAGCTGAGTTTCATTGGGTGAACCCGCTCGGTAAGCAGGCCGCCGCGACAGTCAAGCACAAGACTTTTGACAGTCAGCTAGTTGGTGAACCTGTCGGTTACGCGATCCAGTTCCCGCCAAATTATGCGAAGACCAACGAACGCTATCCCGTGGTTTATCTCTTGCATGGAGGTAGGCCAGGCGGTGAGCACAAAATGGTTGGGCTCAGTCGCAGCATCGCCAAAGAGATGCGGTCCGAAGAGGTGCCTGCGATGATTTATGTCTACGTCAATGGAGGCCCGGTGAGTCATTACAACGTCCCTGGGAAAGAGGGGGCCATTGGTGCCGACGTCTTCATCAAGGAGCTGATACCTCACATTGATAAAACCTATCGCACGATCGCTGATCGTAAGGGCCGTGGCCTTGAGGGTTTTTCGCAAGGTGGACGTGGGACCATGCGTTTGTCGCTTCGTTATCCTGAACTCTTTG
>JBCCKZ010000416.1:0-5446 GCA_039027135.1 Planctomycetota bacterium | reverse complement strand
GTCTCGACGGTGATCGGCAAACCCTCGCCTCGGGCTGCTGCTAGAGCGGGGATCGATCCCGCATCAGCCAGGTGAACGATGTGCACCTTGCAGCCGGTCTGTTCGACGAGTTCGATCATCATCTCGATAGCATTACGTTCGAAACTCGGCGGCCGCGTTGCCGCGTAGTCGCCGTGGTTTCGTGGGTCCGAAGTAACTTCAACCTCGTGGACGACTTCCGCGTGAACCAGCAATGGCAAGCCGCTGGCGGCGATGGCTGGCATGGCGATTTCAAGTTCTTTGCGCCCGACGTGACCAAATTCATCGATTCCACTCGGGCAAAGGAATGCTTTGATGCCGAGAACTCCCGATTGGATCAGAGCGTCCATCTTGTCGCAGTTCTCCGGCACGAGCCCACCATGCATTGCGAAGTCGATCGATAGCTTACTTTCGACTGCCGCGATTTTCGCACCGACCGTTTCGGGGGTAGTCGTTACAGGGCTGCTATTGAGCGGCATGTCGACCACCGTGGTGATGCCACCCGCCGCCGCAGCTGCTGTACCGGAAGATACTCCCTCCCAGTCTTCGCGTCCGGGTTCGTTGAAATGGACATGGGTGTCCACAAGACCTGGGATAACCGACAATGCCCCATGATCAATGAGATCAATTTCGGCGCTCTTGTAGTCTTTGATGGCCTCAATCAATCCATGCTCATCAAAGAGCAGGTCGGCTGACTGCCATCGATCGTTAATCCAAATTTGTTTTGAACGTAAACCACGAATCATTGGTTTCGACCTCTTTAGATCCATGAATATCCGCCTTGCACGCCAATCGTACGGTAAACATCAAGTCCACATCAGCCGGGTACTGAAATCCAATGATGAGCCTTCAGTCCATCGGTTTATCCAGGTTGCTGTCGATGTTGTGCTCGAAGGTGATTTTGATGTGGCATATACCGAAGGCGATAACGGACCCGTGATTGCAACGGATACTTGCAAGAATATCGTACATAACGTGGCACTTGAGCATCCGATGGATAGTCCCGAGTCATTGGGACTAAGTCTCACGAAGTTCTTTCTCGATCGATATGAACATGTCGATCAAGTGACCGCTTCGATGCGACAGACGCTTTGGTCGTCGATGGGTGGTTGCCCTCATGCCTTCACCGCCAATGACCGAAGTGTTCCGCAAGCCACTGTCGTTGCCCGACGTGGCCAGAATGATCAGGTGACCTCGGGAATAGGAGACTTCATCATCGCCAAGAAGACCGAGTCGGGATTCTCTAATTTTCACAACGACGAGTATCGGACCCTCGCCGATACTGAAGATCGAATCCTGGCAACCTCATTGTCGGCTGATTGGACCTATCGATCTTTGCCGGTAGAGTTCTCAGCGGCTCGTGATTCGATCATGGCCGCCATGATGGCGGCATTTGTGGATCACTTCAGCCGAAGTGTCCAGGAGACTTTGATGCGTATGGGGCAGGCTGCCTGTTCGGCTTGTTCAGACATTGAACGCATCAAGTTAGTTATGCCAAACAAGCATCACATCCCTATCGACATGAGTCCATTTGGTCGTGAGAACCACAATGACTTGTTTGTCGTTTCACCTGAGCCGTTCGGTTATATCGAAGCCGAAATCGTTGCTGGGTAGGTTGTCATAACTATCCCTCTGGGAGAGTCGGGCTCTAAGACCCGGAGAGGGCCGGACTTTGGCTCAAACGGGCACTGTTGGTTTGGTTATCTTGATGAGGGGCGTTTCAACTGCATCAAAGAGATCTTCAGCATGCTTCGATTCTTTTTTCCGATATTGCTCGCGGTGCTCGCGACCGCGTGCTCTTCCGTTGTTCGGGCATCTGAAACCGAGCGGCCTCCCAACGTCGTTTTTGTCCTTGCGGATGATCTGGGCTACGGTGAGCTAGGTTGCTACGGGCAGGACAAGATCCGGACACCCACGCTGGATCGTTTGGCGTCTCAAGGTATTCGACTCACCGATCACCACAGTGGTTCGCCAGTGTGCGCGCCGGCCCGGTGTACGTTGATGACCGGCATGCATGGCGGTCACGCACCCATTCGAACGAATCGTGATTCAGGGAATGGGCGAGTCTTTCCAGGTCAATGGCCGATCAAAGAAAACGTGGTCACCGTGGCGGAGGTGCTTTCGGAGGCCGGCTACACGACCGGTGGTTTTGGTAAATGGGGGCTCGGCCCAACCGATACATCAGGGTCACCTATTCGCCAGGGCTTTGATCGATTTTTTGGATACAACTGCCAACGTCTTGCTCATAGCTACTATCCGATCTACCTGGATGACGATGAGCGGCAGGTCATGCTCAACCCTTTTGCGATCCCAGGCCATCATCGAAAACCCGACGGTCCCGTCGATGCAGACGAATACCGATCGAGAGCATACGCGCCTGATCGAATCATTCGTGAAGCGACCAAGTTCATCGATGATCATCATGAGGAGCCTTTCTTTCTGTACGTGCCGCTGATCGAGCCTCATGTGGCCATGCAGCCGCCACAGAAGTGGATTGAAACCTATCCGCAGGAGTGGGATGACGAGGTTGGTCCCTATCGAGGCGACAACGGTTACCTGCCGCATCCGAGGCCTCGCTCGGCTTACGCCGCGATGATCTCCGACATGGACGAGCACGTTGACATCATCTTGAAGCGTTTGGCACGTCACGGCATTGATGACAACACGCTTGTAATTTTTACGAGCGACAATGGGCCCACCCATGGGGCTCGCAATCCAAATTTCCATGTGGGAGGTGCGGCTTGTACGTTCTTTGATTCCAACGGACCCCATCGAGGATTCAAGGGAAGTGTTTACGAAGGTGGTCTACGTGTCCCGGCGATCGTTCGTTGGCCCGGTCGGATCCCCGTCGGCACCACTGGCAACGCACCAAGCTACTTTCCCGATTGGTTTGCGACGATCTGCGCCGCGACGGGTGCTCAATTGCCAACGTCCCAGCCAGTCGACGGAGAGAATCTGCTGCCCCACCTCACTTCAGGCGGTGAAGTCGCTCTGGAACGCGAAAAGCCAATGATTTGGAACTTTAATGGCTATGGGGGACAGCTCGCAGTGCGAGATCGATCCTGGAAGGCAGTACGACTTGATGTGCTGCGGAAGCAGCCCAAGGCATGGGAGCTCTACAACTTGAGCGACGATCCCTCCGAGGCGAATGATGTTGCTTCGAGCAATCCTGAGATCGTTGAACAGCTGGAGCGACAGTTCATTGCTGATCGAGAGCCCGAACCCGATTTTCCCATGCCGCTTTATGACGGCCAAGCGAATAAGTCCACGCCAGAAAAAGGTCGGGCCTCTTTACCGCGACCCGAGCACGAAAATAAGCCAGGCCCTTTTTCGAAGCCTGGCTCCTCTTCGAAGTTGGTGAGCCGCGAAGTCGAAAAGCCCAATGTGTTGATCATGATGATTGATGATTGGGGATGGCGAGACGCGGCATGCCTAGGATCGGACTTTTATGAGACTCCGAACATCGACGCATTGGCGGAGAGCGGCTTGACATTCACCAATGCTTATGCGGCCGCTGCCAACTGCGCGCCGTCGCGAGCCAGTTTTCTGACCGGGACGTACACGCCACGGCACCGAATATTCAACGTCGGAACAAGCCGTCGTGGCAAAGCCAAGCATGGACGGCTGATGCATATTCCCGGGACAGACACCTTGGATCCCAGCATGCCGACGATTGGTGATCTAGCCAAAGAGCAAGGTTACCGGACGGCATCAATGGGCAAGTGGCACGTGAGTGAGAATCCACTGGATCATGGATTTGAATTGAATGTCGCTGGCGACCATCGAGGCAGCCCACCCAAGGGATACTTTCCGCCGCACCCGAATGCGGTGGGACTAGAAGATACACCCGAGGGTGAGTACCTCACCAAGACTCTTACCGATCGTGCCGAACGATTTATCCGTGACAACCAAGGCCAATCTTGGTTGCTTTACCTTTCGCACTTTGCCGTCCACACGCCGCTGCAGGCACCCAAGGGTGTCGTTAAGAAGTATGAGAATCGTCAGAGCGGCGAGTTACACAATCATCCCACAATGGCTGCCATGGTCGAGTACGTCGATCGTAGCGTCGGGCGAATGATGGAGACGCTCAATGATTGCGGTATTCTTGAAAACACGATCATCATCTTGACCAGCGACAATGGCGGCTATGGTCCCGCAACATCAATGCGTCCTCTACGAGGAAGCAAAGGGATGTACTACGAAGGAGGCATTCGAGTGCCATTGATCGTGTCTTGGCCGGCTCGCGTTAAGTCCCATGGAACGTGTAATGCGGTGGTTCACGGTGTTGACATGTTGGCCACCATCGGTGATCTCGTCGGAACGACCACGGAGCTCGAGACGGATGGCCAGAGTCTTTACAGCTTGATCCAGAATCCCGAGAAGACTCAGGTATTTGATCAGCGTTCTGTCTTTTGGCATTTCCCCGCGTATTTGCAGGCCTACAGCCGCAATATGGAGGACGCCCGAGATCGACTTTATCGTTCTCGGCCGTGCGGCGTTGTCCGATCGGGTGATCGGAAGTTGATTGAATACTTCGAAGATGGGGCGATAGAGGTCTTCGATCTGGAGAATGACTTAGGCGAACGTGTTGATTTGAGTTCGAAGGCTAAAGAAGTGATGGCAGTATTGCACGAGGATTTGGATCAATGGCAGGCACTCACGAAGGCTCCCATCCCCATGGAGCCCAATCCGCGATACGATCCTCGAGCGGATCCGTAGAAAAGTTCATGCCTCGCGTTTGAACATGGCTCACTCTTCTCGGAGGGAGAGCCGTTCTCGAGGGGCTGGAGCGGGGCCAAGGCAAGTGCCTCCCAAGAAGGGTAGCGCACCAGCTCGATCAATCACTCCAACAAACATTGACGCATCCCTTGGACGACAACGATAGCCTCATTGAAGTTCGGGACCTAACGAAGTCATACCGTGTTTATCAAAAACGTGAGGGCCTAAAGGAATCCATACGGGGGCTTTTTCGTCGCGAGTACAAAGAGGTGGTTGCCGTTCGTGGAATCGACTTGGATGTTCGACAAGGTGAGTTTGTCGCGTTTCTCGGTCCCAATGGAGCTGGCAAGACGACAACACTTAAGCTGCTTTCGGGCGTGATCAATCCGACAAGCGGAAATGCGACGGTGATGGGCTATGTGCCTTGGAAACGTCAGAACGAATACCGACGACGTTTCGCCCTGGTCATGGGGCAGAAAAATCAACTTTGGTGGGATTTGCCCGCTGGTGAGTCGTATCGACTGCAGCAGCATATCTATGGCGTCCCTGAGGACCGGTTCAATTCGAGGATGGATGAGCTGACCGATTTGTTGGATGTGCGTCGGTTGCTTGATCAGCCGGTTCGTGAGTTGTCGCTTGGTGAGAGGATGAAGATGGAGTTGATCGCGGCGCTCTTGCATTCGCCCGATGTGCTGTTTCTGGATGAACC
>JBCCKZ010000415.1:0-5454 GCA_039027135.1 Planctomycetota bacterium | reverse complement strand
GTTGCTTTAGCTTCAAATGCAGCCGACGCGGCACTGTTAATCTCGGTTGAGGATACGCAAATTGGGGTCAACGGCGGACGTGTTGAGGTTTTTGCTGAGCCATTGATTCCGGGTGAAACCGCAAATCTTGATAACTTCGTCATCATCGTTGATGTCACTAAGACGTTCGGCAGCGGGCAACTTCAAATCAGTCCGAATGAAACGCCGACAACAATACGGGATACCGATGTTCGGCACGCGTTCAGCGGAACGATACCAGTCTTATTCAGCTCCAGCGTCTTCAATGATGATCAGTCGATCGAAGTGCTCGATAGCGTCGGCATTTTCGATGATCCTGCAGAAATCGACCAGCGAGAGTTGCTAACAGCCTTTGATGTCGAGCCGAACCCGCTTGCTCCCTTAACTGGAAACGAGACTTTCGAGATCACAATTAACGAAGCTGAAAGTATCTTCTTCGATAGTCCATTTGGCCAAATTGGAGTCGTCGACCTTGCCTTTCAAAGTGGAGTTGCGACAGTGTCCGCTGTGGCGATCCCAGAGCCGAGTCTGCCAATGCTGCTCAGCGTGATCCTAATCGTCACAACGCTCCGTTCGATACGCGGGCCGAACGATTGACACTTGCCGTCAACCAATTCGCAAGAAACCCAGAGGTAGCAGCTCAAATTGGCAGCCGCATCATCACGGCCATTGCCATTGTGACTTGCCAGCGGCAGCGTCAACGGGCGACGTGGGTAGCTCAGCATTCCAGGACGATAACCTCGCACGCAAATCATCGACTAGATCCACATGCTCTGATGCCACATTATCTCGTTCACCTGGATCTTCAATCACGTTGTAAAGCTCAACCCGGCTTCCGTCGGGATTCATCAAAAGCTTGAAATCATGATCGCGGATTGCCAACCGCGGTGAATGGTGAAAAGGATGTCCAAAGACACGATATCGCCACTCCCAAAAACAGGCACCACGACGAGGCCGGTCAGATCCGATCAACACATCGTCCATCGCTTCACCATCAAGCTGCATTGATGGCGGAAGAGAATCGATTCCTGCCAACTTGGTCAGTGTTGGAATAAAGTCGAGACCACTAACCACCGTCTCACGATTCACCTTCCCCGCGGGGATGTGCCCGGGCCATCGCGCCATCAAAGGCACTCGAATCCCGCCTTCATAGATGCTGCGTTTGCGACCCCGAAATGGGCCACTACTTCCAACGCCACTATGGGCCGCATTCTTGATTTGGAAGTCTTCTGGCCCGTTATCACTCGAAAAGGAAATGAGTGTGTCGTCGGCGTAACCCATCCGCTCAAGCTCATCCAGAAATCGACCGACTTGCCGATCCATCTCGAGCACGCATGCATAATAAACCTGGGCGACTCCGGGAAAATCGACGCCGTTCGGAGCAAGTCGTTTGACACGCTGTAATTGCTCACCGGATGGATTTAACGTCGCGTGAGGATCTGAGAACCACGCATTGATATAGCACGGCCGCGAATCGGTTTCCCGATCTCCAAGATATTCCAACACCGCGTCCAGAATATCAGCGGTGCAGGTTGGACGCGCTCGTGGGCTCCACACATCGATTGGATCACGCCCGGGCACGTTCGAAAAACTCTCAGTACGATACGTTTCAACGCCATATTGGTCGGGCCTCACGTTACCCAAATGCCATTTGCCGAAATGCGCTGTCGCGTAACCGGCATCGGTTAATAGATCCGTCAGCGTGATCACATCCGGGTCCAGCGCGCTGGGCATCCCGCGCGCCTCATTGCGGTCGCTCGAGCCAAAGTGGCCAAAGATGCGATTCCTGGCTGGAGACTGACCCGTCATGATTCCAGCGCGACTGGGCGAACAAACCGAACCGGCCACATAGAACTGAGTAAACAGAGTGCCTTGCTGGGCAAGACGATCGAGGCAAGGTGTCTTGACCCGATCGTTTCCGTTACAACTCAGATCACCCCAACCCAAATCATCAGCGAACAGAAAAACGATATTTGGTGGCTTCGCATTACAAATGGCGACCATTTTCATTGCGATGGTTAGCAACGCAATGAATCGCAACACTGATGAATAAAAATGGCAAAGCCGCACGAGAATTGCTCACGAGAAGATTGGATTTAGTTGATCAAACAGGGATCATGCTGAACGCAAGCCTAGACGATATCTCAAAAGAGAATCGAATCAATCCAGCCGTGTGACACTGTCGATCTTCTGCTGCATCGATTGCTCACGGTCGGTTCGTGTTCCCACTTTAATGCTTGTTGTGATGCGAGGTGCTCCCATCGCATGCACTCGTTCATGGCACCGCTTGATGGCATCAAAAACGCTGTCCCACTCACCCTCGATATTCGTTCCATACGCATGGAGTTGATGTTGCAGACCCGCTTCGTCCAGGATCGTCTGGCACTCTGCCACGTAGCGACCCACCGAAACGCCAACTCCCATCGGCACAACACACAGATCTACAATTACCTTCATAGTGGTCACCTCGTTGGCTTTGGCGATGTGTTTCTAGCGAATCTCAGCTTAGTCGCAGATCACGGTTTGATCTCATCGTGCCGACTGAGAGATTGCTGATGTTAGGACCGCCACATCGCTGATGGCAACAACTTCTAAAGCTCACGTCCCGTAATGGGAACCTGAAGTTGATAGAATCGCACTCAAATCTGTCATAACAATCAGGTCAGCCATGGAATGCGGGGCAATCCGACCTCACGATTAGCTTCAATTCGATGCAATTTCCCAAACGACGGTGGAACAAAACGCATTTATTTGCAAACCAATTGTTGGTCCCCATGCGAAATTTCGCCCAGCATCGCGCGCCCTGATTGGCCCCAGTCCTCGCCTAAATAATTTGACAGATTAATCCACCGATAGAAAAGGGTGCCCCGATGTCGATCGCTTCCCCGAATCCACAAGGAGTTGAGCCGACTTACTGTGAACGACTCCTTTCACCGAGCTCTGGTTGGGGAGGCTTGTTTGCGAGTCTGGGTTTGTCGGTCGCAGGCGTCGCGATCACTATTTACGGGGCACTTTCCTCACAGGAATTCGTGGCGTTACTCGGCATCCCTCTGATCCCAGCGGGGATCATCGGTTTGTTCGGAATGATGGCCATCGCACCGAACGACTCACGAGTCTTACTACGGTTCGGCAGCTACCGTGGAACGGTCAAAGAGTCGGGCTTCTTTTGGGTCAATCCCTTTTTCACCAAGCGCAAAGTCAGTTTGCGGATTCGCAATTTTGAAACGGGTTC
Source organism: Planctomycetota bacterium (assembly GCA_039027135.1). Classification (GTDB taxonomy): domain Bacteria; phylum Planctomycetota; class Planctomycetia; order Pirellulales; family Pirellulaceae; genus Rubripirellula. The sequence goes on along the minus strand of JBCCKZ010000415.1, from coordinate 2,204 downwards.
TTCATCCACGCCTGAAAAGAAAGACGCTTCGGGCACTGTCGTTCAAACAAAAACCCGGTCGGCAGGCCGACCCTCAAAGGTCAATGATCGTGACGGCAATCCGATCGAGATCTCGGCGGTGGTGGTTTGGAAGGTCGTTGATACGGCGGAGGCTCTGTTTGAAGTCAACGACTACGAACACTTCGTTGAGGTCCAAAGCGAGGCCGCCTTACGCAGCTTGGCGACTCGTTTTCCCTATGACAGTGAAGATAACGAACAATCGCTTCGCGGCAGCACCGACGCCATCTGCGACAGGCTTCGCGACGATATTCAGGCACGTTTGGAACAGGCGGGTGTCGAGGTGATTGAGGCTCGAATCAGTCATCTCGCATACGCAGCCGAGATTGCGTCGGCGATGCTCCAACGTCAACAAGCCGGCGCCGTGGTCGCAGCACGAACCCGCATTGTCGACGGGGCTGTTGGGATGGTCGAAATGGCCCTCGAGCATCTCAAACGCGATGACATCGTCACGCTCTCGGAAACTCAGCGTGCTGCTCTGGTGTCCAACCTCCTGGTTGTGCTTTGCAGCGATCGACATGCACAGCCGGTCGTGCAAACCGGTTCCTAAACGGATCGCATCACCTGAGCTATGGCAGACCATGCAAGCGGCTTCATCGTCCAATCAAAATCGTTCCGATCGCCGAGCGAAGCGAGCCACTGTTCAAGCTTCCTTGCCAATGTACGGTCGCAGCGGCAAACTCGTTTCGTGAAGTTTGTTTATTGCAGCGTCAAGCGTTACCGTCGAGTACGTATCGCGTGATAAGCAAAGGACACAACAGCAGTATGCATATAGGGTCAGGTTATTCCTCGAATTTAGTGGCCGGTTTCCGGCAGCATTTCGAGCTCGCCGCAGTAAAACGAGATAGGAATTCGGTAGTTGGCGAACTTGCGGAAGCCCCTCGCAGCTGATTTGATCGACTGGATACGACTGTTGAAGCCTTCGCTCGATGCGTTCGTGATCCGATGGTCGAAATGGTTCAGCAGTCCTTCCAGGGGGTTCTTGAGCATCACCGCGACCTTCTTGATGGGATCCAGTCGGCTACGGATCGCCCACGAGTACCAACGGTCAAAGAATCGCTGCCCCCAACTGCGAGTGGCGTAATCCCAGAAGTGGCGAAAATGCTCCTTGATCGCCCAAGCACGGCCTATCTTCAGGTCCGCCCGCTGGACCTTCAATACCTCAGAGTAGCTGTCTTCGTCGAGGTTCTCCTCGTTGTAGAGGAAGAGTTGACGACGCCCGGTCAACGGGTTCTCGCCGTCTTTCTTGAAATCGCGGTGTTCGGCACGTCGTACCTTGTCGACCGCCTCGCCGAGATACTTGGCGATGTGAAACTTGTCGTGGACGATTCTTGCCTTGGGAACGCTCTTGGAGGTGCTGCTCATGAACGCTTGCCACATATCCATCGCGGCACCGTGTACTGAGGGTCTTAGCTTAGACGTCAACGCATTCCAGCGCGAATCACAGGCTGCGATGGTTCTCATTCGGGAGCGACCTCAAGGACGCGACCACGCTGGATATCGGTCATCACCGAAACGTAATCGTAACCTCGCCCAAAGCTCTTCTCATCGACGCCAATGCTAGGTACCGTCTCGGCCTGGCGTCGCTGCAATCCACGATCCACAGCGGCCTGCATGATCCGGTGCGCGGCATTCCAAGAAAGCCCCATGAGGGTCGTCGCTTTCTTGATATTGGCAGCGGACTGGAACACGCGAATCGCGAATGCTTCCAACATCAAGGTGAACCGTGAATGCTTACTGGCCCACGGAACAGCAATGGTTTTCACCCCACACTGCTTGCACTTCGAGCGAGGAGCGGCAGCCTGGATCTCGGTGGTGAATTGCATGGTGTCGAGGTGACGCCATTTGCGTTTGGGAGCCTTGTCCGCTTGGCAACAAGTCTCGCCGCACTGCGAGCAAACCAGCGGGCCGCCAGCAGGCTCGATTTGAATGCAGACGCAATTGCCTGCCAGATCGAGGTCGACATCGTCGACAATTCAAGAACCATCCAAGCCATGCAAAGATCGATAGTGTTCGTTGAGATCGTTCATCCCTAAAAGATAAGAAAACCTCGAGAGGCCGACGATAAGTCACCAAATTCGAGGAAAAACCATTTTACGGAATGTGGAAATGATCGCCGGTCGTTCTTAATTCTTCGGAAGTTCCTG
>JBCCKZ010000414.1:0-5464 GCA_039027135.1 Planctomycetota bacterium | reverse complement strand
TTTCAATCTCCTCGCATGGATGTGTGTCAGTTTATGGGGGTAGAGGAAATGAAACGCGTGGTGAGGGAATGTCGACTGGTGGTTTCCCACGCTGGGATAGGATCGATACTCACAGCTCTCACGTTTCAGAAGCCGATTGTCGTCTTTCCTCGGCACGCATCGCTCGGAGAGCATCGCAATGACCATCAGTTGTCGACCGCAAGGCGTTTTCGCAATCGACCTGGCGTCACTGTTGTCAACAATCCAGAAGAACTTTTCGAGCAGCTAACACAAGGTATGAGTCTCAGTCTGGGGAGCGAGATCTCGCCGTTCGCATCCGAGTCGCTGACTGATACGATTCGTTCATTTATATTCGCTGAAGCGGCGTCGTCTTCGAGGCGTTTCGACACGAATCGCTCGACAGGACTGCCTGAGCATCGGGGCTTAGGGCGAGGATCATCTCGTCGGCCATCACGCTCAGGAGTGAACTCCCGCTCACCGTCTTGAGTTAGGCCCTGTCTGAAAACGCTTATATTGACGAATTCCATGGTGCGATGATTCGCAAGTAACGGCCAATCATCGATAGCTTGACGATGGCGAGGTAGTTCCGCGCGAGCTTTTCGTATCGCGTTGCCACTCGCCTGCATTCCTTGAGCCAACCGATCAGTTGCTCAATGATGCATCGACGTCGGTAGGATGCTCGATCGAATTGCACGGGACGACGGGAACGGTCTTCGTTTTTCTTACTCGGAATAACGGGCTTGATCTCTCGCTCCAGCAACCACTCATCGATCCATTCATACCGATAGCCTTTATCACCTGCGAGCTGTGCGGGAACGATCCGCTCATCAGACTCAAGGTCGTATAGGTCCATCGATTCCATGACCGAAGGCAAGTACTTCGATTCATGATCCTGAGCGGGAGAGAGAACCGCCGTCAACGGCTGACCTTTCCCATCGCATAACAGGTGGATTTTGGTCCCAAAACCTCCGCGGCACCGCCCAAGAGCTTGCCAGCTAGCATTTGATTCTTGATCCCTTTTTTTCCGCCCCTGCGGCACAGCGGGCGGCACGAACAATGGTGCCGTCGACGCACCAAAGCCCATCATCGAGCTCTTCGGCATCGACCGTTGCCTCCTGGAGTCTTCGGAGCATTCCATCAAACGTTCCATCTTTGCTCCAATTGTTGAAGTGGTCGTACACGGTTTGCCATTTGCCAAACCGATCCGGCAGGTCACGCCAAGCAGCTCCGGTACGCAAAATCCAAAAGATGCCATTGAGAATGGTGCGACGATCCTTTGGCGGCCGCCCGGTAGCCTTCCGCTCTGGCTCAACTAAGTCAGCCACCAACTCCCACTGATCATCGGTCAAGCAATGTCGCTGAACCATTCGCTCCCTCCTGTTTCGTACAATCAATCGTCAGAAACCAATTGTACCAATCACTGCGGAAGATGGTTTTCAGACAGGGCCTAGTACCGAATCGGCCGTTGGACGATGATCAGCCGCGTTCGTCCACTCCATCATGTTAAGACTTTCTCATTCGTTCTGTCATACCATCTCTTCTACTCTCCTCGTTCGCATCGCAGTGCGGAGAGTCAATCGGTCAAGTTAAGAGCAATCGGCTCATGCGCGAGCGAATATCAATCGTCATTCCGGCCCACGATGAAGCCAGCGTTATTCAGCGGCTCTTGGATGCTCTCCTGGCCGATGCGAATCCCACAGAACTCGAGATTGTCGTCGCTTGCAACGGCTGTACCGACGCAACGGCCGAGATCTGCCGTCGCTATGACTTCCCCCTCACTGTCGTAGAAACAGAGGTCGCGTCAAAGATTGCGGCTCTAAATTTGGGTGATTCTCAAGCCGAGACATTTCCGCGATTTTATCTTGACGCTGATGTCAAGGTGTCTTGGGCAGCAATCAAGTCAGTTGCCGATTTGCTGAATCGCGGCGAATACCTGGCGGCAGCACCACAGATGAGAGTTGATTATTCGCGATCATCGTGGTGCGTCAGGGCGTTCTATCGGATCTGGCTCCAGCTTCCCTATCATAGCGAGGGCATGATCGGTTCGGGGCTGTATGCTGTATCCGAGGCAGGGCGTCGGCGTTTCGGTTCGTTTCCCGAGATTATCGCTGACGACGGCTATGTGCGTAGTCTTTTCGGTCCGAGCGAGCGTCATACGCTAGAAAATTGCTCTTTTACCATCACTGCCCCTACGAATATACGTGATTTGATTCGAGTAAAGACTCGAAGTCGGCTCGGGTTATGGGAGTTGGGCAAGCGTTTTCCGGTCAGTCGTACGACAGAGAGTAAGGATTGGGCCGCGGCCATCCGCCGACTTCTTTTCAGGCCGAAGCGTTGGCTTGACGTACTCGCATATCTCTATATCACACTGCGAGTCCGTGTTCGTGCAGCATTAAAATTTCGACGTCTGTCTGGTTACGAATGGGAGACAGACCAGTCGAGCCGTTTGGGTGGTTGATGCTGAACTAAAGCTTGTCTGGGCAGCAACGTCCTCGACCAACGCAACTCAGTTCGTTGCCTGATGGCCTATTCAATTGATCACCGACAAGGACCATTGTGGGTGAGAATGGAAAGGGGCCATCTCTTTAGCGGTGTCAAAGGCCGCGTGTTCGGGGAATTGCAAAATCAATGAAGGGAGTCAATCCCAATGAAAGCGAGGAGTCAGTTGATAAGACGGGTGCAAGCGTCAATTGTGGGGTGATGAATAAAACGATGCAGGCGAATTTGACAGACCCGAAGCAGCGTCACTTCGCTACCGAGCACCTGATGGATGATCTTCGGGCGCGATCACTGCGTGGAGGAACGGCTACAGTTATAGCTCAAGCTGTAAAGTTTGTGTTGCAATTGGGTTCAACCATAGTGCTTGCCCGTCTGTTGACGCCCGCGGACTTCGGTTTAGTTGCCATGGTGAGTACCGTGACTGGCTTCATAGGGTTGCTTAAAGACGCTGGTCTGTCAATGGCGACCGTTCAACGAGCACGCGTTACGCACGAGCAGGTCTCAACGCTATTCTGGATAAATATAGCTCTTAGCATTCTTCTTATGCTTATTGCAATGGCGTCCGCACCGTTGGTTGCATGGTTCTATGGCGAGTCGGCTTTGAAGTGGGTTACAGTCTCACTAGCGGCGACCTTCGTTTTCAGCGGTTTGACGGTGCAGCATCAAGCGCTTCTGCGACGGCAGATGCAGTTCGGTAAGTTGGCTGTGATCCAAGTGGTGTCGATGTCGGTCGGGTTGTCGGCCTCTGTACTGGCTGCCTTGTGCTTGAGAAGCTACTGGGCCCTTGTTTTTTCTCCCATTGGTGGCGCGGTTGCTAATGCGGTAGGAGTTTGGGTCGCGAGTGGCTGGAAGCCGGGGCTGCCGAGTCGAGGAAGCGGCGCAGCTGAAATGATAAAGTTTGGAACGGGTCTAACATTGGCGTCTTTCTGTAACTATTTGCGAGAGCAGGGCCCGTTTGTCATTATCGGCTGGGCCTTCGGCCCCGCGTCGCTCGCAATCTACGAGAAAGCCTATCGACTGTTGGTACTACCGCTAAGGCAAATGATGCCACCAGTTTCGGCTGTCGCAATTCCGGTATTGTCTCGGGTTCAAGAAGATGAAAGCCGTTTTCGGTCTATCGCAAGGAATTTGCTTTTTGTTTCAACTTTCTTTTCCATCGCACCAGCGAGCTACATCGTCGCGGTTGCACCCGAAATCGTGACAATTGTGCTAGGCCCCCAGTGGGAGCGAGCTGGGCTAATTTTTGCATATTTAACTCCACTCGCAGCAACCCAAGCCGTTTCGAGTGTGATGATTTGGTGCATAACAACGCAGGGAAAGTCGACTGTTCTGCTTAGGTACTCATTCATTAACACCATAATAGCGCGCGGCACTGTGGTGATCGGAAGTCTATATGGCCTTGAGTGGGCAGCCCTTATGTTTTCAATAGGTGGAGTGATGTTTCGAGCCCCAATGCTCTATGCTTCGGTAGTGAAGCACACGCCGATTACATGGAGTGATTTGGTAGGGCAGACGTTCAGGACAGTTCTCGCGGGTGTAGTGATATCGGGGGTAGGTGCTCTTGCCAGATATGTTTATCTTCAGACAGACCTGTCTTATGTGTGGATGTTGGTATGGTTTGGAATTTGCTCGGTCGCATGGTTAGGGATTGCGTTCCAGCTTAGGGTCTTTCCTTCGTTACGTGCAATGCTTAAACATCGAAGCAATGAAGCTGTATAGTTTCAGCCGGTTGCAGGGGAACTTCGGGGATGATTTGAGTCCCTGGCTGTATTCGCGGCTTATTCCAGAATTGGATAAGCTGGAAAATGCGGATTGGCTAGTCGGAATCGGTACGATTCTGGATAAACGGCTTGACGGTGTTCCTGGGTCGAAGATTATCTGCGGGGCAGGTGTGCGAATCGGGAAATGGGATTACATCCCTCGGCATAATTGGAAGATAATCGCGCTCCGGGGGAAGCTGTCTGCGCAGAAGCTTGGTGTGGAGATGTCACTTGCTTGTAGTGATCCGGGAGTTCTCGTCGCTGAATTTTTTGAGAGAAAGCGTTCAAGCCAAGAGACGGTCGGATTTATTCCGCACTACCACAGCATGGCGATGTTTAATTGCGAATCAATTGCGGAGCGGTCTGGCTGTATGCTTATTAGGCCCGATGCAAGTGTCGAAGTGTTTATGGACAAACTTTCTGTTTGTGATCGGATTGTTAGTGAAGCTATGCATGGTGCTATTGCCGCCGATGCGATCGGAATACCGTGGAAGCGAATCAATATTCTGAGTTGGCGGAAAGAGACTCGGGAGGTATCGGACTTCAAGTGGCGTGATTGGGCATCGCAGTTTGAAGTTGAAGCGGATCCGTCTGAAGTTGTCGGCGTAAAGCTCATCTCGCATCCGAGGCTTCGTAGGCTGAACCGGTTCTTGAAGGCCGGCAATGAGGCGTCTATTGGCAACGCAGTGATGAGGTGTGCAAAGTCGACTGGTTTTAAGAGTAGTTCGGACCTGATTCGCGCCGATCGGTCCGGAGACTTGCTGAGGCGTATCGAGGGTATTTGTCGGAAAGGCGGAGCTGTTTTTGGTCACGGTTTCGAGCGGGGTAAGGCTTGATGGTCAGCGTCGCTCAGTTGGGTTCTGCTTGAAGAAATGGATCCATCGTAGGGGGCGTCGTCTCGGGAATTTATGATGTTCAAAGAGAGGCTCTAGTAAGTGAGGGGGCACAAGTCTTGTTGTTGATTATCCCGTATAACGGTATAAATCAATACCAGCGTCAGTTGGCTGAGGGCCTTCGATCAAAGGGCGTGGAAGTAGGTTTTTCACCGTTTAGATGGCGTCTTCGTCTAGATAGGTGGCCCGGTTTAAAAGCCGTGCATCTGCATTGGCTTCATGATTGGACGAAGACGAGACGCGGGAAATTTGATGTCGGTTTGCTCTACCTGCAAAAGCAGTTGGCAGGGTTCAAGCGACGCGGGGGGATTG
>JBCCKZ010000413.1:0-5478 GCA_039027135.1 Planctomycetota bacterium | reverse complement strand
CTGGGCGGAGGTCGACCAGTGCTGACGGTTCATGACCGACGTGATCGCGAAAGCATCAAGCGGTTTGTGGAGTGCGACCGCAAGAAAGGTTCCCACTCCTGCTAGTCCTAACCAAGCTCCATGCTCGTATTCCGCGATAACGCTCGCGGCCAGGGCAATCCCGTCAACGAGCGTATGAAGCAACAATCCAAAAAACAGCCCCAGCCAGCTGATGCCTTTAACCGGGTCCGTCGAAGAATGGTCGTGTCCGCAAGCCGACCCTTGACCTGCCGACCCGTGACCTGCATTTGAATGAATCGAAGGCGACCGACCGGAGTCTGGCTGACTGTCGTCGTTTGATGCGTCGGTCGGTTCGTCACCATCTTCAACTGGAACCCCATGGTCGTGTGTGTGGAACAGACGCACCAGCAAAAACATCACGGTCAATCCAAACAAGCCTCCGATTCCGGCCTTGGCTGGCGAACCGAGCACTTCCGTCGCATGTGGCAACAGATGAAGCATCGCGATGCCCAGCATCAAGCCACCCACCCCACTCATCAGCAATTGGGTTCGCAGGTGAGTCATCCGAAGCAATGAAGAAAGGCGGCCACCGGCCAAAGAAACCGAGGCAATCAGGCCGCAATAAACGACCAGCAGAAGGAGTGGGTTCATGGCGAGCAGAATAATCCGTTGCAATCGAGTTGCATATGCGGGGCGTTGCGTCCAGGCATCGCCACGCCGCGTCTCGACAACCCGAATCAACTTGACACGATGAGCAAACAGTCATATACTTGCACAATCCTGCAACTGTTAAATCATGTCCAAAACGCAACCGAAACGAAACGCAACCGAGGACGACGCCCCCACCTGTGCTGGCGGTGATCACGACCACCAGCCCGTCAAGTTCGACGACTCGGCGTGTGAGCGAGCAGCAGCGATCTTTCGCGCTCTCGGTGAGCCCCAGCGACTGCGGCTACTGATCATGCTTGAGGCGCGAGCCTGCTGCGTTTCAGAACTCGCTGAGGCTCTCTCCGAACCGCTACCGGCGATATCGCAACGTCTGCGGATCCTCAAGAGCGAAAGAATCGTGCGGTCCCGCCGTCAGGGAAAGCACGTTTATTACAGCCTGGCTGACGAACACATTTCACGGCTGGTGACCAACGGAGTCATGCATGCCATGGAAGACGAGTAACTCTCTCCGACAGTCACAACCGCCGAACATTCGCAATTTCCAATTCGTCTTTTAACCCCCTACGGAGAATAGATATGTCTGAAGTCCATGAAAACCATGACCACGAGCACGGTCCAGGTTGTGGCCATACAGCCATCCAGCATGGTGATCACGTCGATTACCTTCACGACGGACATCTACACCACGTCAATGAAGATGGCACGGTCGTAGAGCATCGAATCGAAGTGACAGACACCAACCCGGATACCTGCACTCCCGGACACACGTGCAGTGGGCATGATGAAAACCATGTTCACGGACCCGGTTGTGGGCACGAGGCCGTTCCGCATGGGGATCACATCGATTACCTTGTCGATGGGCATCTGCACCACCCGCACGGCGATCACTGTGATGATCATGGCCCGGTGAAGGTCGTCGAGTAGACTCATCGGGCATCTGGTGTGGCTGCTTTCGTAAGATGTGTTAGGCGGAGACTGACTCTTCGAGTGAGTCTCGGGTGGTCCGTGTAAGCCCAACACGAAAACTTGGGTACGAAAACCTGGGAAACCTGGGCACAAGAAACCGGTCACGAAACGATTGAGTAAGGGCATCTCAAGAGGCGATCGCCATGAAGCAACCAGCTAGCTCGAACGATTCCATCCGGGATGCGATCCGTGCGGTTGGCCTGCGAGCCACCCCGGCGCGATTGGCGACTCTACAGATGCTCCGGGAAGCAACATCCCCATTGACTCACGCTGAGGTCGCAAAGCGTCTATCCGAGAATGGCGTCGACAAAGCGACGGCGTTTCGAAATCTCAATGACATGACCGATGCCGGACTGCTTCGAAGAACGGAGCTCGGCGACCACGTCTATCGGTTCGAAGAGATCCGCGCAGGTGAAGGCGGAGTGGACTCCCATCCCCATTTCCTGTGCACTGTCTGCGGCAGCGTTTCCTGCTTGGACGACGTGAAGCTGACCGCGGGAAGTCAACGGGCAAGTGAAGCGGTGGGTGAAGTTACCGAGATCTTGCTGAGAGGTCGCTGCAACGACTGCAAGTGACGCGGCCAAACCAGAAACACTTGAAACAACAAAAGCCTCACTCAAACGAGTGAGGCTTTTTGCGTTTCTAACAAGAGCAGAGGACACGGGACTGAACAAAGTTCGACTGTCCCCGGATACTTGATCAGTGACTCACTTACATCGGTGAGTACTCGATTATCTATCTCGGCCTCAACGCTCAAACTTTTTGCTTTTGCCATTCATCAACCTCACCAATGATCCACCAGCACACGGCACTAAGTCCAATGCTTCCAGCCGAAACCCAAGCCATTGTCACTGGGTCATCGCCGATCAACACTCCAGCTCCCAGGGCTGCTACGAGTGCAGAGTTCGAGAACAACTCATTAGCACTGAAAACAATGCGATGAATTTTCTCGTCCCGCTCTCGCAAGAAGGGTCGCCAGAGCCCGTCGAATGACATCAAAAAGAACCTCGAGCCAACAAACGCGCCAAAGAACACCATTGGATTACCGCTTTGCAAGCCAGCGCAGGTGATCACCACAAATAGTGCTTGCAGGGTTACGCACCATTTCAGTAGTCGCCGTCTCAAACAGAGTGCCACAATGCTGCCGAGGAAAGCAAGGATCGTTGAGACCGTCCAGAACTTGTGCGATAAAGCAATCGGGATGCTCTTACCTTCTTCGAGTGAAGCTGCCAGGGCCATTCCCGGATAGAGAACGGTGAACCACAAGAGCGATTGTACGAGTAGGGGACGCCAAAGACGTTCCTTGCTGATATCTGACCAACGAGACTTCGCCGGACGCTTCTGTTTTGCTTCGCTTGGCACAACCCCCAGAAGCAGCACTGCTTCGAGAAAAAACGTCGCCGCATTGATCAGCGCAAAGACGATGATCAATGCAGTGGCCGCGGCCAACAAGTAAGCCCGCGCCGTGTCATCGTCACCCAATGAAGAGAGCCAAATTGTGAATCCGGCGAAGGTCGCCGCACGTGCAATGGCCTGTGTGGCGAGAATAGACTTGGTGAGAAACTCTTGCTCCAATTCGCGGCGTTTTTGCAATGGACTTTTCCCATCTTCCACCGCGTCTAATTCGCTACTCGGTTTCGGGATAAAAAAGAAGGACAAGAGTCTTGTGCCGGTGAAGAGCAACCCACTCTTCGATTCTCGTTGTCTTTGCCCTTGTGTCTGCTCAACTTCCTCCACGATCGAGTCGATCGTTCTCTTCTCGATGACGGAGTACATAAATCTTGCACCGGCATACTGCAACGCGGAGAACACGCATGCTAGATAAAAGTACTCGTTCATCTCTCCCGTAGACGTGACGACAAATCGAAGCGTCGAATAAAAACAAGCAGCGAGAAAAACACATTGAGCAAGAAGCGCTAGAACGATATTGCTCTTGAGTGAAACGCGAGCTATCGACGGAAATGCAAGTGAGACGACGAGTACGACTCCGTATCGCACTGCTTGCACCAGAAAAACAGGTTTTGCATCCCCAAGAATCACGTAAAGCACTAGCGCGAAACCGGCCTCCCACGTTACATCTCCAATCGTGGTAACAAGGCGTGAAAGTAGAAGTACGGAATATCTCATTGATCTCAAGTCGAAGTTACAGACACGCTTTCTCATGCGTTTGTAAATTGACCAAGAAAAGTGCAGAAATCCTAGCGCGGTGAAGCAGCTAATTCGACACGGAGAGTTCCACTCGGTGTTTTCGATCTCTACCTTTGCCGTGCTTGGGCTTGTAGGTGGTGCCTGGACACCGACTGCACGACCGGTCCACGCCGACGGAGACGTCTAAATGGCTTTCCGCGATCGCCAATGAAGCTGAGATTCAAACCCAACCCGGGAGGAATGCCGTGGCTCACGATCTTCACTTCCGACCAAGCAGGTGAAGTGATCGCGGATGCTGTCGCGGCGTAAATCACAAGGCTTGACCATGTTGCTGTTAGAAGTGAATCTTCAGCCCAGGAATCTTGTTGATCAGGGTTGTCTTGGCATCCTGCGTGACGTCAGGGCTGCCTAGGTTTAGGTTCTTCAGTTTTTTGAGAGATTCCAAGTGAACGAGGCCTTCGTCGGTCACACTGCTCTCAAAGAGCACGAGCATCTCGAGGTTCTCAAGGCCGCTTAGATGTTTCATTCCCTCGTCGTCCACGGTGATCTTGCCAGGTGCGTTGCTTACATAGATCCCCCTGAGCGTTTTCGAATCAGCGAGCGCACGCAGTCCTGCGTTTGAAAGACTGCTCGACCGAACATTGATGTATTCGATAGAGGGAAGAGATCCAAGAGTTTGCATGCCAGCGTCCGAAATATCCGATTCCGCTTCGAAAAGGACTTCGCGTAGTTGCTTCAAGGGTGAGAGCTGTCGTATCCCATCGTCGGAGATGGGGGCATAAGTCATCCTGAGGTGCCGCAAATTCCGTAGACCGTGAAGATGTGCCAACGACTCATCTCGCACGGACCGGGAATCAAACTCCAACCAATAGAGACTTGGCAAACGCCCCAGGATTTCCAGCGCCTCGTCGGAGCTTTCGTGGGTGTCGTCCTGCGGTGCGTCGAGTGACACAAAAACAATCGAATGAAACAGATCGACGCCAAACAAGTCCGTGAGAAACTTTGGCGTGGAGGACTCGGCATTGGCGTCAAACGTTGCATTTACCCCGTTCTGGATGCCCGAGGGAAAACTGTAGTCATAGCGTAGATGTCCGCCGTTTCTTTCCACGAGATCGACGACGGCTTGCTGCGCCTTGACTCGCCTCCGAATGACCGCGAACGTGATTCCAGCAATCGCTGTGAAAACGAGAAGTGCGCGAAGACTGAACTTGGCGAATTTACGCATTTGTCGAAAAGGTGACCAATGTGGTGACCTCGGCCTGTTTCTGGCACTCCTATCGAAGTGTCCAAAGACCAGAAACAGGCACTTTTCTTATAAGCGGAGGGCACGGGACTCGAACCCGCAACCCCTTGCGGGGCAATTGATTTCGAATCAACCTCCTCACCAATTCGGATACCCTCCGGGGACGGGCAGTATACTCGCTGTTGACGCCGGAATCGTCAAGTCGATCGGCGATGCACCGGCTTGTCGATTTCCTGCCGCGGACCATTGCTGGGCGAGTTGCCGGATCTCCGCGTCATTGGCCAGGATCGCTTCGACTTCCGCGGCTCGCTTGTGCTGTGACTCGACTCGAATTTTTCCATCCGTTTCGACACTCAACTCCAACGGATTGTTCAGATCCAAACCCGACTCTTTCAATCGGCTTTGAATTTGCTGGATTAGTTGAGCCTTAAGCTCGGACTTAGCTGTGTCGT
>JBCCKZ010000412.1:0-5500 GCA_039027135.1 Planctomycetota bacterium | reverse complement strand
GCAAGGTCTTCTGGGGCGGTCGCTTGGCAGGCCCGAGGGCAGAAAAAGTGGTTCGGTTCAAATTGGCCTCTGGGAGAGAGGTTCGATTCCGACGGTAAATCGGTTTCGCTGTTTAGTACCTATGTGATTGGCGAGAAGTACACCGGCGAGATGGTTAGTGATCCATTCGATTGCCCCGACAAAATGGTGCTTCGAGTCGCGGGCCACCATGGCAAACCAAGTCACGTGCCACTTGTCCAAAATCGAGTTGATTTGATTGATTTCGAGAGTCGAGAAGTTTTGCGAACCGCTTTAGTTCCCCGCAATGATGTCGTCCAAACGATTCCTTGGCAGTTGGGAACCTTTGAGGGTAAACGAGTACAGCTGCGAGCCGTTGACGAAGATCGCTCCGGTGCTTTTGCCTGGATGGCATTCAAGGTCGTTTCGCCAGCGACGCTGAGTGATCTCTCGGTTGTGCGGGCATTGAATGCTGCCATTCATGCCGCCGAAGACTTGGGATTGGTCTCGTTGTCCGATGATCTATTCTCGCTTTCGAATGATAGCCGAGTCAGTATGACGATGCGTCGACGAGCGGGGATCGCCGGATCTCTTTTGAACGGAGAGCTTTCGGATGCAATTGTTCTTCAGGTTTTGTCTGAGATGGGCGAATTCGGTGATTTGGATATCAAAAGCGCGTCGGAACGCGGTCATTGGTTCAGGACACTCGAAGATGACGTGGCGTCTCATTTGGTTTGGCTTTGGCTCACAAAAGGCGCGAGTCGTGACGAATTGTTGAACCACCTTGTCAAAGGCAATTTGCCACTATCGGCAATCCGGAACTCGAAATGTGTCGATTGGCTGCAGTCACAAAGTGGTGATGCCGGCCTGGACCGATTGAAGGCCATCGCGGACTATGATGCTTCGCCAATCATCGAAGAGAAGTTGCAGAACGCTCTTCGGCAATACCAAAATGTCCAATCGAGTGCTTTGGGTCTTGGAGCGGCGGTCTTTCAGGAACGATGTGCGAATTGCCACCAACTTGGTGGGAAAGGAAAAATGGTTGGACCCCAATTGGACGGCGTTGTCGTTCGAAGACCCGAAAGATTGATGCAGGATATTTTGATGCCGAACCTTCATGTTGATGCGGCTTTCGTGACTTCGACACTGTTGTTGGACGATGGATCCATCTTGACAGGATGGGTCGTCCGCAAGGACGACGAAAAACTCTGGTATCGCGATCAGGCAGGTCTCGAAAAAAGCGTTTGGGTAGACGAGTTGATTCTAAGCAAAAAAAATCAACAGTCGTTGATGCCTTCGAACTTCCACGAAGCGCTGAGCGGCGAGGAATTGGTCGGTGTTGTCGCCTACCTCCGAAGTCAGAAGCCTTGAATCGTCGTGAGGTCACGCAGCGAATTCGCCGGAGCCTCAGCGAAGCGGGCTTTGAACCGTTAGGAGTCACACCAGCGATCACGCCATCGGGTTACCATCGTCTTTGCGAATGGATCGAGAAAGGATTCGGTGGCACGATGGAGTACCTTCGAAACCGAAAAGCGGCCTATCAAGATCCCAAATCAGTTTTGTCCGGTGTGCGAAGTATCGTCGTGGGTGCGTGGCGTTACCCCAATGTTCTTCCTCCGTCGGTCGAACAAGGCGATGGGCGAATCGCAAGATACGCTTCCATTGGGATCGATTATCACGACGTGATCCACAATGGTACCAAACCGATTTTACGTTCGTTACGTTCCGAGTTCGTCGACGAGAGTTTTCGCGTTGTGGTCGATACGGCACCTTTGCTGGAAAGAGATTTTGCAACTCATGCGGGGCTCGGATGGCGTGGCAAGAACACATTGGTTTTGCGTCGAGACATAGGAAGCTACTTTTTCCTGTTTTGTTTGCTGACAACGCTGGAACTCGAGTATGACGATCCTTTTGAAGAGGAGTTCTGCGGGCGATGCACGGCTTGTTTGGACCACTGTCCCACGGATGCGTTGGTCGACCCACACGTCCTAGATGCAAGGAAATGCATCAGCTATCTGACGATTGAACATCGAGGGTCCATCGACCGCGATTTGCGTCTTGGCATGGGCGATTGGATCTTTGGGTGTGATGTCTGTCAGGAGGTGTGTCCCTGGAACCGAAGGTCCATTCGCAGAGGTGGACTCATCGAGGTGGAACGCGACACTCATTCGGTTTCGCCGCTGGGACTAACGATTCAGGCGAGTGATTTCATCACGATGAGCGATGATGAGTTTCGAAAGCGTTTTCGAAAGACACCACTTTGGCGAACCGGCCGAGTTGGTATGGCAAGAAATGCGGCGATTGTGCTTGGAAACTCAGGAGACGAAGGTGCAACGGGTACGCTGGTTCATGGCCTGTCGGATGACTCGGCTATTGTTCGTGAGGCCTGCGTCTGGGCTCTGTGGCAAATCGGTAGCGCAAAAGCCAAGCGAACCTTGAGAACTGCTCTGGAATCGGAGGACGATCAGGCCGTTCGTCTTGAGATTGAGCTGTCGCTAGAAACGCAGAATGAACATAATTCACTTCAATGAACCCATCACAGACTAACGCACCGATACGTCCTCGTGATCCCAGGCGACTTAGTCGCTTGGCTGGGGAGGTTGCTCTCCGGCAATATTCAAAGAGCCAAATCCATGCTTGGCAAAGTGAAATCCACTCGGAAATCATGCAGACGAGTCGCGTGATTGACTCACCCAATTTCACGCGAGTGCATCAAGAAGACCTCAAGAGAATGATTCGTCTTTATGACGATCGATTCTTTGGAGGCCGTCTATTGCCTGTTGTCGAGGCAGAGGGTTTATCATTCAAACTATCCTCGCGAATGACACGCATCGCTGGAAAGATGACAACGCAGTATCCCAATGGATACGAAGCGCCCCGCAAGTTTGAGATCGCTGTCTCGACCACATTATTGTTTCAAACCTTCGACGGTGACCATCGGCCCGTCGAGGTAAGTGGGCGAAAGTGTTTGAACCGGCTTGAGGCAATGCAGCGAGTTGCCGAGCACGAGCTCGTTCATCTGGTTGAGATGCTTATTTGGAACGACGGAGATTGTGGGCAACCGCGTTTCCAGTCGATTGCCTCACGTTATTTTGACCACACCGAGTATCAGCACGATCTGATCACGCAGAATGAACGCGCGGCCGTAAAATTCAAGATTCGTGTTGGTAACCTAGTCGAGTTTGTGCACGATCGGCGTCGTTACCGTGGTATTGTCAATCGAATCACCCGTCGAGCGACTGTGCTCGTTGAGTCTCCCAAGGGGCGACCTTACAACGACGGGAAGCGGTACGAGAAGTTCTACATACCGCTCGAAAAGCTAAAGGTTGTAGACGTTGCAAAGTAGCCAACAATGCGAAGACGATTGCGTTATGCAAAGCTGGTTGGGATACACTAGCGAAAACGCTTGACCAAGTCTTGGAGCGTTTGAGCTTGGGCGGTTAGCTGCTCCGCACTAGCGGCTAGTTCTTCGCTGCTCGCCGCATTCGAGTCAATCGTTTCCGCGACCACTCGGATTTCCTCGCGAACACGTTGGCTCTCCTCGGACTGCTGAAACGTTTGATCACTTATCTCGCTGACATTGGAAGTTGCTTTGCAAACATTCTCTTCGATTTCACGAAGCAGGCCGGCTACGCCGTCGGAGGCTTTGGAGCCTTCAGAGACACGAAGCGTTGAAGCTTCGATCAGGGTTGAAATCTGTTTCGCCGCCTCGCTACTACGTTCGGCGAGTTTACGAACCTCTTCAGCGACCACCGCAAAGCCGAGGCCATGATCTCCGGCACGCGCTGCTTCAATAGCTGCATTGAGGGCAAGCAGATTGGTTTGGCTAGCGATCTCGGAAATGATCTGAATGATGTCTGAGATCTGGCGACTACTGTGTTCAATCAATCGCATCGACTCAATGGCCTCCTCGGCTGCAACGCGGCCCTTGCTCGCGCGATCTTTGGCGTCTTCGGCGAGTGATTTTCCCGCCGTCGTTTGCTCATCGATTGCGCCGATGGACTGAGCGAGTCCACTCATCGAATCGTTGATCTGTTCAACGGCGGATGCTTGCGATTGGGCTCCCTGACTAAGGGTCGAAGCGGATTCTGAAATGATTCGAGCGCCCTCTGTAAACTCGGCCGCGTAGGCAACGATATCGGTCAGTAGGTTCTCTTTCTGAGCTAGCCCGTTGGCTTTCTCTTTTTCAAGACGAACGCGGGCGGTCACATCCAAGGCGACCTTCACCACGCGTTTGACTTCGTCTGCTTCGTTGCGGACGGGAACGTATGATCCTTCAATGAAGACTTCTGATCCAGATTTTGTAAATCGACGAAATTCACCAGTTCGGATTTGGCCGCTTGAAAGATCCTTCCAAAACTCCCGGTAGGCCGAACCGCGTATCTCTTCAGTGTCGACGAAGATGCTGTGGTGCTTATCAGCTACCTCATCCAGGCGATATCCCATCGCTTCAAGGAAGTTTTCATTGGCATCGACAATCATGCCATCCGGCGTGAACTCGACGACCATCTGTATTTGGTCAATTGCCTTTGCCAACGCTTCAAGGCGATTCAGTTCGTTCTGACAAGCAATCTTCTTAGTGGTGTCTTGTTTGGCGGAGGTTTGCGAGCCCTCGCGATTGGCCTTTTGCTTTTTCTTCGACTTGGTTTTTGTCTTGGTTTTCTTGCCCATTGCCTTCACGCATTAGATGAGTGTTCGTTGTTGGATGATTGTGTTTCGATCTGCAGGCATTGGTCGATGACATAATCCATATCCATGAGCACGACCGTTCGGTCGTCCATCTTGACCATTCGTTCCACATGCGGGTTTTGGTGGCGAATGCTTGTGGGAGCGTCTACGAGGCAAGTCTCTGGAACTCGCAAGACGCTCGCAACGCGATCAACAAGCCAAGCCATCTTTCGTTCGCGGCATCGGACGACGAGCCACCGAGGCTCCGATGCGTCCTCGGTGGGGCCCATCTCGAGTAACCCCAGCAGATCCACCACGGGAATGATTTCGCCTCTCAGATTGCTGATCCCTGAAATATAGCTGTTCACTCCTGGGAGAGGCGTGACGGATCCTGGCTCAACGATCTGGTCAACTCGCTTGATGGGAACGGCATAGGCTTGATCGCCGAGTTCAAACTCGATAAAGGCAAGCAGGTCCTGCAATCGATCTACAGACATTCCTCCTGGATTGGTGTCAGAGTCGGCTGTTGTGGGGTTGAGACGGAAATCCATGCCCCTAGTAAAGACAGGGCTTGCTTCGAATGCAAACTCCAACGACGAAATTGGAAAATGGAAGCGATCTGGAGCCTGCATAGGAACGTGGCGAACAAAAACGCCGCCCAATGACCCGCCCCCGATTCGGCCCAGAATTCACGTTAGGTGCGATTCCGTCGATCGAGAAAACGTAGTTGATCTCGAAGCATGACCACGTCAGGCATGATCTCTCGTGCATCGCCATGGGCATTCGTGGCGGCGATCGGACGTGAGACTCGTGAACCTGGCGACATTTCTCATGG
>JBCCKZ010000411.1:0-5502 GCA_039027135.1 Planctomycetota bacterium | reverse complement strand
CCGAAGTGAAGATTTCGGCCTTGGTAGCTACCGGGAAGCAGGTCTCCTGCACCTTCAAATTTTAGATCTGATTTGTTTGACGGAGCGAGATCAGCACTGCCGCCAATCATAAAAGGGATATTCTTAGCGATTGCGTTAAGAACTTTTCCGCTGCTGTTTCGCGTGGCGTCACCCTTTTCACTTGCTTCAAAAACCGGAATATCGGCATCCCAGCCAGCGGGCAATTCGCCCGCGAAGATGCACTTCAGCTCAGCAGCTTTCTCGGGATTCTCGGTTTGGTACTTCGACCATTTTTCCTGCCAGGCGTCATACGCTTCGGCTCCGCGCGAGCCAACGTTTGATGCGAAATGCTCGATCACGCCATCCGGGATATGGAACTTCTCCTCAGCAGGGAATCCATAGTTTTGTTTGGCAAGTTCAATCTCATCCCACCCAAGCGGTGCACCGTGAGCGCCGTGGGTGTTTTGCTTGTTGGGAGCGCCAAAGCCGATAATCGACTTGACGATTATGATGGTTGGCTTGCCGCTGGTCGACTTAAACGACTCAATAGCTTTAGACAGCGCGGCTCGATCGTTTGCGTCATCAACTTGTTCAACGTTCCAGCCGAGGCCCTTGAACTTAGTCGCGATGTCCTCGGAGAAACTTAGGTCGGTGTCACCTTCAATGGTGATCTTGTTGTCGTCGTAAATCCAACAGAGGTTATCCAGTTGAAGGTGCCCTGCGACGGAAGCGGCCTCGCAAGCGACACCTTCCATCAAGTCACCGTCGCTGCAAAGAGCATAGGTGTTGTAATCAAACAACGTCAGTGAGTCGGTGTTGTAGTTCTCGGCTAGCCACTTAGCCGCCATGGCGAAACCAACGCTGTTACTAACGCCGGCTCCCAGAGGACCGGTCGTTGTCTCAATTCCCGCAGCCTCTCCATGTTCGGGGTGGCCGGCACAGACACTTCCGATCTGCCGGAAGGTCTTGATGTCGTCCAAAGTCACCGCGAGTCGATCTTCGGGCTGACCGAAAGGTTCGCATGCCTTCACGCCAGCGAGGTGGAGCGTACTGTAGAGCAGCATTGAAGCGTGCCCACACGAAAGAATGAACCGATCGCGTCCTGGCCAGAATGGCTGGGCGGGATCAAAATCCATCTCATGGTTGTAAAGCTGATAGGCGATCGGGGCGAGCGCCATAGGCGTGCCGGGGTGACCGCTGTTGGCGGTCTGGACGGCGTCCATGCTCAGTGTGCGGATGGTATCGACGGCAAGGTTCTCGATGTCGGTGTCAGCAGCGACGCTCATGACAAGTTTGTCCGAAGTCGGGGAATAGGTTTCAGTGATTTAGTCTTAAATTTCGCCCGAAATGGTATCGGCCGATGCTGATCAACGAAAGGACTGTTCCGACGTGATTTGCTTGCTTGCTAGGTGAAACGCTGCGAACCAAGATCCCAGTGACGCATCTCTTCGATCTGTCGCCGGTCCGTCATGTCAAATTTTAGAGGCGTGACCGTCATGCGGCCTTCACGATTGACTGCTACATCCGCATCTTCGGGTGGAGGAACCGGTGGTTCGTTCCATAGAGCCCAGTAATAACGGCGTCCTTTGGGATCTCGCCGCATTTCATAGCTGCGACCATATTGCCCCAACCCCATCGGTACGACCGCGGGCTCCGCGGGAGCTGGCTCACGAGTCGCCGCGGTTGGGATGTTCATGTTGAATAGCGGCCCCGGCTCATTCCGATCGTGGCCGACACAGTGCTTGGCGATTTGATCGACTACGGGGCGGCACAATTCCGCTGCACGATCAAAGTCGGCATCGGCATCGTATTCGAGGGAAACCGCGAGACTGGGGATTCCAAAAAATGCCCCCTCGATGGCCGCAGCAACGGTTCCGCTGTAAAGCACACTGATGCCCGAATTGAGTCCGCTGTTGATGCCACTAACCACAAGATCAACCGGCTCCTCTTTGAAAATCTCGGTCACGGCCAGCTTGACGCAATCTGCTGGTGAGCCGTCGACTGCATAGGCCCAGTGCTTCCCATCTCGATGAATGGATTTGCAGGTCAGCGGTGTGAGATAGGTGATTGAATGCCCGACGCCTGATTGCTCGGTGGCTGGTGCGGCAATAACAACTTCACCAAGTGCTTCGAGGGACTTGGCGAGTGAGGCTAATCCCGGCGCGAAGACACCGTCATCGTTTGTTACTAGTATCTTCATGAATGGTGGTTTGTACGCTCGTAAGACCTTTTCGCAGCAGGATGGTAGACGAGACGCAAATCGACAAGAGGTTCCATGGCGTTGCAGCCGCTAAGCTTTGGAACTATCGGGAATTGGAAAATCGATGATGCGAAGATCCAGGGATCGACCCGGCCGGCCGATGCCGCCAGCCTTTTGAATGCACTCTTCACCAAGGAAAAACAACGTGAACCAGCTCAATCGTCGCCAGTTTGCTTCTGCCACAGCCACACTCGCCGCCGCCTCGACCCAGGTCGTTCATGTTTTTGGAGACCAAGAGACGCAAACTATCGGATATGCGTTGGTTGGACTTGGCAATCTTTCCACGAATCAAATCGCTCCCGCCCTTCAAACCACCAAGCACGCCAAATTGGCGGCCATTGTGACGGGCACTCCGGCAAAAGAGCAAAAGTGGATTGCCAAGTACGGCATCGATCGACGTCACGTTTACAACTACGACAATTTCGAGAAGATCGCTCAAGACGAATCGGTTGATGTGATCTACATCGTTCTTCCCAATGGAATGCATGCGGAATACACCATTCGGGCTGCCGAATTGGGTAAGCATGTTTTCTGCGAGAAGCCCATGGCCAACTCAGCCGAAGATTGTCGATCGATGATTGCCGCTTGCAAGAAAAATGGCCGAGCACTGGGAATCGGATATCGATGTCAGTTTGTGCCGCACCACCTCAGGTGCATAGAGCTGGCTCGCGAGAGAGAATTTGGAGATTTGCGGATGATTTCCGCGGGTTTCGGTTTCCGAATTGGAGACCCTAACCAGTGGCGTCTCAAGCAAGATTTAGCGGGCGGTGGCGCGTTGATGGATGTTGGCATTTATGCATTGCAAGCCTGCCGATACATCAGTGGTAGAGAACCTAAAAGCGTGATGGCAACGGAAACGAAAACGGACCCTGTCAAATTTGCCGAGGTGGACGAGACGATCGTGTGGGATATGGAAATGCCCGACGACGTTGCTTGCCAATGCAGCACAACGTACAACTTCAACGGTGTTAACCAATTCAGGGCATTCGCGAGCGACGGATGGTTCGGCCTAGACCCAGCCTTTGGCTATGGTGGCGTGAGTGGAAAAACGAGTCGAGGAGCCATCGAGGCGGAGACAGTCGATCATTTTGCCGCTGAGCTAGACGCGTTTTCTCGGCATCTTCTTTTCGGCGAACCCAATCGCGTTCCTGGCGAAGAAGGACTTCGCGATCTATTGGTAATCGAGTCGAT
Source organism: Planctomycetota bacterium (assembly GCA_039027135.1). Lineage (GTDB taxonomy): Bacteria > Planctomycetota > Planctomycetia > Pirellulales > Pirellulaceae > Rubripirellula. The sequence continues at coordinate 2,051 of JBCCKZ010000411.1, read as the reverse complement.
TTACAAATCGATCGCATCGGGGAAACGCCAGACCGTCCCCTCGATTTGAATTAGCCCCTTCATCAAACGCCTGGCGTTTTTTACACTTCGCGTTTTGATGATGGGCCGCTCCGAGTGGCCAGCCACCGCGATCCATTCTGAGTGATGAGCCAAGCCGCCGCTGGAATCAGCTCCGCCACTGCTTCCGCCACAGAGCAACTGACCGATCAAAAGATCGTTGTGTTGGACTTTGGGTCCCAATACGCGCAGCTTATCGCTCGGCGTGTGCGTGATGCGAACGTTTACTGTCAAATACTGCGGCATGATATTCCCGCTGACCGCCTGGCGGAGATTGCACCGCGTGGGATCATCTTGAGCGGGGGGCCCGCGAGTGTTTACGCAGAGGGATCTCCCAAATGCGATCCCAAATTATTCGAACTAGGCATTCCCGTTCTTGGGATTTGCTACGGCATGCAGCTGACATGCCTGGCTTTGGGGGGCAAGGTCGATCATGCCGAATCGCGGGAGTACGGCCCCGCACTTTGCGATGTGAAAACGGAGGGAAGATTGTTCGAGGGGATTTCCAGCTCCCTCGACGTTTGGATGAGTCATGGCGACCAGATCAGTGATGTGGCTGATGCGTTCGAGACGCTCGCCAGCACACCGACTTGCCCCCACGCTGCGATCCGGCATCGTGAGCTTCCCGTTTATGGCCTCCAATTCCATCCTGAGGTGACCCATACCACCGAAGGTGGACGACTTTTAGAGAACTTTGTCGTCGGAGTGTGTGGGTGTGACAAAAACTGGAAGCTGGGTGATTTCGCAGACGCGACCATCAAGGCAATCCGAGAACAAGTCGGCAATGGGCGAGTCATTTGTGGTCTCTCGGGAGGCGTCGACTCATCGGTTGTCGCAGCGATCCTTTACAAGGCAATTGGCGATCGGCTCTCTTGCATTTTGGTCGACAACGGACTGCTTCGCAAAAATGAACAGCAGCTGGTCATCGAAGAGTTTTCAAATCACTTCAAGACAGACCTGCATGTCGTTGATGCGGAAGAACGCTTCTTGAGTTCGTTGGAAGGCATTTCGGATCCTCAAGAAAAGCGTAAGAGGATCGGACACGATTTCATTGAGTGTTTCAAAGCTGAAGCGGCCGAGATTGAGGATGCTCATTTTCTGGCTCAAGGAACCCTGTATCCAGATGTCATTGAGTCAGGTGCCGACCCGGACGGCCCGGCGGCAACGATTAAGCTGCACCATAACGTGGGTGGCTTACCAGAAGAGCTCGGTTTTGAGTTGATTGAACCCTTACGGGATCTCTTCAAAGACGAAGTTCGTCGCTTGGGCTTGGAAATTGGACTGCCTGAAAAGTTGGTCTGGCGTCATCCGTTCCCCGGCCCGGGGTTGGCCGTCCGTTGATTAGGTGAAGTCGCTAAAGACAAGCTTGTTGTCTTGCGAGATGCCGACGCGATTGTCATCGAAGAACTGGAGAACGCCGGCTTGTATCGCCAAACCAGCCAAGTGTTCGTAGTCTTATTGCCAGTGCAAAGCGTCGGTGTGATGGGAGACGCTCGGACCTATGACAATGCGGTCGCGATCCGAAGCGTCGACACAACTGATTTCATGACGGCCGATTGGAGTCGCCTCCCCTACGACCTACTTGGCCGCATGAGTTCAAGAATCATTAATGAAGTCGCGGGTGTGAATCGCGTCGTTTACGACATCAGCAGCAAGCCACCTGCCACGATCGAGTGGGAATGAAATGTCAAAACAGTACATCTATCAAGTCGAAAACCTGACCAAGAAGCACGGCCAAAAGGTCATTCTCAACGAGGTCAACTTGGCGTTTTACCCGGGCGCCAAGATTGGTGTCTTGGGGCCCAACGGCGCCGGTAAATCCACCATGATGAAAATCATGGCTGGCCAGGACACCGAGTTCGAAGGCTCGGCCAAACTCTCCAAGGGTTTCACTGCCGGGTATTTGCCGCAAGAGCCGCCATTGGATGAAACAAAGACGGTCTATGAAAATGTGCAAACCGCTGTCGCAGAGCGTCAAGCGATCCTCGATCGCT
>JBCCKZ010000410.1:0-5513 GCA_039027135.1 Planctomycetota bacterium | reverse complement strand
GTTGCCAGTCATGGCTTTAGTCCCAAAGAGAAGCATCCGGGTCTGGGGCCAGACGATTACGACTACGCCAACGCGTCGACTGCGACAAAATGGCCGCCACTCGCCGGAACACTCACTAACTTCGGCCCTGTCGATGAACTGATACGTCAATGGGACGACCAAATGGTTGTGATTGCTGGAGGTGATGAAGTCCGCATGCGTGTTTCGGTTCCACCCGAACCACCACCGCATGGGTGGGTGCGTGACTTTGTTTTGCATGCCGTCGGGTGGGATAAAGACGCCGATCTGAACACTTTGGCGGGACAAAGCGTCGGACCGTTGCCATTTAAGGACATGGTGAGCTATCCACCATCAGTCTTTCAGGCATTTGGGAGTGAGAAGGTCGTTGATCAAAACCGCTCCCACCGGTCTAGAAGGCAGGAGTTTCGAGCATTTTGGCATCGATAACGGTTGATTTCTCCGTTTTGGTGCCGAAATTCACGAGAGTCTTTGCAAACTTTTCTACTTATCTCTACGTCTTTACTACATGGCGAGCGCGACTTTCACCACCGATGTTGCGAAGGAAAAAGTGGCGGTGCGCAAACGCACCAAGAAGCCGGTCACTGATCGCCTTCGGAAGGTTCTCTACATCGTCCTGTTTTTATTCGGGGCGTTAGCAGCCAACGGACTCTATCTATCCTGCATTACCTGGATCCAGTACTTCACTGGGTGGGTTCTCGAGACGCACTTCTACCAGCTCATGTTCTTGGTCCACCTGGGCCTGGGACTTCTGCTAGTAGTTCCCGTCGTTGGCTTTGGCTTCGTTCATATGGCCCGAAGCCGTCACCGCAAAAACCGTCGTGCTGTAAAGATTGGCTACGCCCTGCTGGCTATTTCAATCACGATCTTGGTATCGGGTCTCTTGTTGATGAGGGTAGGGGGATTCGCTATCGTCGATCCCACTTCGAGGAATCTGGTTTACTGGATGCATATCCTCGCGCCAGTCGTTGTAGTCTGGCTCTATTGGCTGCACCGATTGGTCGGCTCTCGCATTCGGTGGGATATCGGACGCAAGGTTGCTATGGCGATTGCAGCGTTCGTGGCTTTGATGGTGGGCTTCCAGGCCTCTGATGCGAAGCTTAGCGACGGTCGAGTTCCCGAAAATGGTGATCAGTACTTTCGGCCTTCGCTTGCCAAAACAGCGACGGGGGAATTCATCGACGAACGCACACTCAACAATGACGAGTATTGCTTGCGATGCCACGAAGACATCTATAACTCGGCCATCCATTCAGCCCACAAACTCTCGAGCTTCAACAACCCGGCTTACCGGGCGAGTGTTCGGGAGACTCGGCTTGTCGCCAAGCAACGCAGCGGTGATGTTCAAGCCTCCCGATGGTGTGCGGGTTGTCATGATCCCGTTGTTTTCTTCTCTGGAAAGTTTGATGACCCAGAGTATGACGACGTCGCGGACTCCACTGCACACGCGGGGATCACTTGCAGCGTTTGTCACTCGATCCAATCGATTGATTCGCACCGCGGCAATGCAGATTACACCATCGATGAACCGAAGCATTATCCATTCGCTTACAGCACCAATCCCGTGCTTCAGAAGCTCAACTCGTTGATGGTCAAAGCGAAGCCTGCCTATCACAAGCAGGAAATGCTCAAGCCCTTTCACAAGTCACCTGATTTCTGTGGCACGTGCCACAAAGTTTCATTGCCCAAGGAAGTGACGGACTACCGGGATTTCCTCCGCGGCCAAAATCACTACGACAGCTACCATCTTTCTGGTGTTTCGGGGCATGGTGCTTCGAGTTTCTATTACCCACCGGTAGCCCAATCAAATTGCAACGAGTGTCACATGCCAGCCGTCGCAAGTGACGGCTTTGGTGCTGAGTACAGCGAGAAGATTGGCGGCTTGGCCGTACACGACCACTCATTCCCTAGTGCCAACTCTGCACTCGCCCATTGGGTTGGTGACCAAGAGGCTGTCGAAGCTCATCGCAAGTACCTGGAGGGCTCACTTCGCGTGGATCTGTTCGGGCTGCGTGAAGAGGCGGAAATCGACGGTCGTTTGATTGCCCCCATCGGTTCGTCAGCACGCGTTGTCCCCGGACAACGCTATTTGATCGAAGCCGTATTAAGAACGATGCGACTCGGCCACCACTTCACGCAGGGAACCACCGATAGCAATCAAGTTTGGATCGAAATGATCGCCAAACAGGGCGATCAGATCATTGGCTCAAGTGGCACTCGTGACGAACGCGAGAGCGTTGACCCTTGGTCTCACTTCGTGAACAACTTCATGCTTGACCGCAAAGGCAACCGGATCAACCGTCGCAACGCACAGGATATTTTCACAGCACTCTACAAGCACCAGATTCCTCCTGGTGCTGGTCAGACCGTCCACTACCGACTGGATGTACCCGAGGAATCTCGCGAGCCGATCGTGGTGACCGCCCGTCTCTTGTATCGAAAGTTCGACACGGAGTACTTGGATTACGTCAGGGCTGATCGTGATCCCGAACGAGATCCGTTGGACCTCGGTCAGGTCGGCGATCCCAACGATCTTCCGATTGTCGAGATCCATTCTGACACGATCACTCTTTTCGTTGATGATGCACTCGAGGAAGCCGAGCTGATCGATGATCCCGCGTTCGTTGATGATGACCCCAGAAAACTCTGGCAACGTTGGAACGATTATGGGATTGGGCTTCTACTCAAGGGAAAGGCCGAGCTGAAAGGTGCTGCAGAAGCCTTCACGCAAGTCGCCTCGTTCGACCGCTACGATGGACCATTGAACGTCGCCCGAGTTCAAGTTGCCGAAGGCGATCTTGATGCGGCAACGGAATCACTGGTGAGAGCAAACCAAATGGATCCCCCCCCGCCATCATGGACTTACTCCTGGCTATCTGGCGTCGTCAACCGGCAACAGGGAAACCTAGAAAAAGCTGCCGAGTCTTTTGAAGCCGTTTTGGCCACGCGGATACCCGAACGTGGATTCGACTTCTCTCAAGACTATCGAGTCACCAATCTGCTTGGAATGACCTATATCGATTTGGGACAACGCTCCGAGGTACTGGGTGACAAGACAGCAGCGAGCGAGTATTTCAGCAAAGCTGCGACCGCGTTTGATCAGACTTTGGCACTCGACTCCGAGAACGCAACGGCCCATGCCAACCTCACTGATGTCTATGCATTCTTGGGCGATGATTCGCAGAGCGAATACCACCGATCGCGACATCAACGCTACAAGATGGACGACAACGCACGCGAAGTGGCCGTCCCAGCAGCCCGACGGAAGTACCCAGCTGCCGACCAAGCCGCTGAAGCTTTGACAATTTATGACCTTCATCGCGAAGGTGATGGGGCGGTCCCCGAAGGACTCGCTACACTTCATAACTAACGAAATACATCTGACTCGGGCGTGGGATACAAGTGGTTGAGCATCGCCGCAAGGATCGCTGAGAATAACGAGTCGTCCCCCATCACCATTCTTTGGAGAGCTCAAACGTTGTAATGGCGTGAGAGAACAGATGCCGGCAAACTTTCTAGCACGGCTTAGTGGTATGCCAGACGCGCTTCATAACGTTTCTTCGCAAGACCTGATCCACGATCAGTTTCAGAGAATTCGGCAACAATAGCGCCGCTCTAAACAATGATGCAGGACGCTAGGTTCCCTCCAAGCCTTTGATGCGGTCCAACATCAAGTCCACGGCTTCTTCGACCGAAAGACTCGAAAGGTCAATCGGCGTGACTTCGGTCGAGCTACGCATCCATGTGCTTTGTTTCCTCGCTAGCCGACGCGTATGTTCGATGATCTGTTGCCTACAAGCTGAGTGGTCTATCTTGCCTTCAACGTGATCAATAACCTCTCGGTATCCCACAGCCTGGCGAGCAGTTCGAGAAAGCACTTTAAAACGATCGATCAAGCCACGAACCTCCTCGACCAACCCGCCGTCAAGCATCAAATCAACTCGTTTCTCGATTCGCGTATGCAGCTCAGCCCGAGGCCGCGTCACACCAAACACTGCAACGTCACTCGCGTTGGGAACTTCACCAAACTGATTTTGATGAGAGCTGATTGATGCCCCGGTCTGACGATAGAACTCCCAAGCTCGGATGAGCCGTCGGTGATCGGCCGGATGAATCTTTGCCGCTGATGGCTCATCGATTTTTTGCACCTCTGTCCATAGCCAATCGGAAGGCCGACCCTCGGTCTGTTGTTCGCACCAAGTCCGAAAATCCCAATCGGGCGGCGGGCCTGGTGCGAAACCACGCAGCACCGCACGCAGATAAAGCGGTGTACCGCCAACCAAAATCGGAACGCGGTGACGAGACTCGATCTGGTCAAGCAGCGGGTGCAGCCTTCCGAGATACTCGGCCACGCTGAACTCGTCGCTTGGATCGACAAGGTCGATGAGGTGGTGGGGCACTTGTGATTGTTGTTCGACAGTCGGTTTCGCCGTTCCAACATTCATATGACGGTAAACGGCAATCGAATCCAATGAGACGATCTCGATAGACATTCGCTTTGAAAGGGAAATTCCGAGATCACTCTTGCCCGAAGCGGTAGGTCCAGTAACGACCACCACTCGATCAATGAGTGGTGGATAACTCTCGGGTTGGGCGTTTGACTTCACGCTAGACAGCGTGACTAAACGTTGCAGCCTGATCAACCGGCACGATTGCATCCCGCCTGTTTCTCAATCAACTCCGGGTTCGTTATCGATCGTGGATTGTCCGTTCTGCCGCCGATAACACAAAGCGATGCGATATTGGATGAATTTGCCGGCTACCAAAGAGGGGCTTCGGCGGGCTGCCCAATGGCGGGCTTGCCGGATCGAAGTTCGCGATGGAGTTGTGCAACGATTTCGTCGCCCATGGTTCCCAGCAAACGTCTCGATCGGCCGTGTTTGGTGGCAAAGTCATCGCGGCAGAAGATCTGACAAGTGTTGCTATCTGGATGTACACGAACCTTGGGGTCTCAGGGGCTATCTTTCGCTCGACTACGTACACTCGGGTTCAGAAGCCGGCTACCAATCACTTGTGGCAGCGCTGCGGACGCTCGATCAATGGGCGGGCCAACGCCAGTCGCTCGCCATCGTCGCACACATCTCAACCGCGCGAATCACGGATCGCTTTCTTCGCCGGATGGGATGGGAATCCCATATGAATCATTGGCCTGGCCGACACTTCATCAGACGTTTTTACGGAGGCTATCCAGATTGGGACCTCGGCAAGTACGGGGTTTCGAACTAAATCCCATCGGTGTCGAAACCCGATATTTAGTAAGCAAGCAGTCGCCAATTCGGTAAGATGCTGTCACTTACCGAATTGGCGACTGCTTGCTTACTAAATATCGGGAAGATGCTGTCACTTACCAAAGTCCTTTGCTAAACCGGAAAGCAAGGATGGACTGACGTGACCCATGCACTCGACGGACTCTAGCGTTCGCCCCAAGTCAATTCGAGTCGTACTTTAACCCTGAGCGGACTGGGCTTTGAAGTGTCGGGTCACCGCAGGATCCT
>JBCCKZ010000409.1:0-5545 GCA_039027135.1 Planctomycetota bacterium | reverse complement strand
CCAGCGTCAGGATTGAAAATAATAGAGTTGCAAGAACTACCTCGTTTAATCGATAGGAGCGTCATCAGGTTTGGCCACAATCAGAAGTTGTGATTCGAAATGACCTCGCTCCCGCGACGAGTTATATGAGACGCAAAAAGATAGGGATCAATTGTCGCGTTGACGAAACTAACACTGCCATCCGCGATTAAGAAATTGGCCCCACCTGCATGAAAACTGTGAAACCCAAATCCTCTCGCATTCGTGCAATTGATCGCACATTGACCACCCTTTGGAGGCCATGACAGACCGCCGTGGTCGCTACCCTTCAGCCAGTGCTCGCCATTGAGAGGATCGCCCCAACCACCGCCATTGGTCTCAAGCAAAGCTGCGGTCGCCAGCGAGTGAACTCGACCATGACTGTAAATTGTGGGCCCACCAGTACGCTCGCCTATCAAAAATGTATTTGAAAGGCCGTCAAGAATGCCCGCGAAATTACCGTCCTGGCTTCCGCCAAATGCGGTGCTAACAACTTGCAGAGCTCCTTCTCTACCTCGAAGTGTGATAGATGGGTAGGCGTGCTCACCGTAAACATCATGCACACCTGTGGTTGGACAATAATCACTTGGTGCAAGACCGGTTGCGGTGAATGGCAGGCCGACTGATGAAACATCCATGGTGTATTGACGAGAGTCAGCCGACTCGGGCGTTGATGGACACACGTAGTCGTGAATAACAGTCTGAATCGCAGCAACATTGCTCGGGCTCAGCTGATCCACTCCCAACACTGAATGATCATATTGATCAAACAGAGCCTGCTGTTCCAAGAATGGAAGGATCGTCACACCCCAGGGTTTACCATTGAAGGTGTGGGTCGGAGGCGTCTCCAACCACCAAGCTCTCGGGAGGTGCTTGAATGCACTGTGATAGTTGTGGATTGCAATACCCATTTGCTTCATGCGATTGCTGCACTGCATGCGACGCGTTGCCTCGCGAGCCGACTGCACGGCTGGGAGCAAGAGAGCCACCAAAACGCTGACGATCGAAATGACCACCAACAACTCAATCACTGTGAATCCACTAGGTGGTTGTGGTCGAACGTTATCAGTGTTGGACATCATGTTGTTTCTCGAGTGGGATAATCACCAGTTTTGATTCTGCATCACGATCGAACGTGAATCCCCGTCTCTGCGTGAACACGAGCGCCCCTCTTTTCTCGGAAAAATGAATGTTTGTGATCTTGTGGCGATTGCTGTCGGAAAGGCGGCAGCTTCCAAGGAAACGTAGTTCTTTCGCGTCCCACAGCCCGATCTCGCCTCGATCGCTGCCAGCCAAGACAAGATCATCGGCAGCACAGTAAGTCACTGAGGTGAACAGATGATTGCTGGCCGTTGGAGCGCCGTACGGACTCCAACGACGGCTCGAGGCCACAAGCCTGCCATCCAAATCAAAAGCTCGGAGTCGCCCGTCCAGGCTTCCAACGAAAATTCGATGCTTCGTCTGGTAGAAAGCTTCCATATCTTGCACGCCGTCGGCAATCTCTTTCTCGAACGATTCCCCAACTCGATATCTACGGATATGGTCACCAAAGAGAAGCAGATTCTCCTCATCGCAAAACGCCATGCCACGAATCCCCCTCGCTGCGTTGAGCGAGTCAACCGGTTGCAGTTCGGTTCGATACCGATGAATACCGCTTTCTTGCCCTCCTGCGCTGCTTGATACATTCGGGACATCATAGATCTCGATCAGACTGCGACCCTGAAGCACCGCCAGCCTTGTTGAAGCTGGACTGAATACGAGTGAGGACGGCCCGCTTTCCGAGAGACTTTCCGATCGAAGTCTCACAATTGGATGGGGGGTTTTGCCGACGCCAACCAACCACATGTCGTGGTTGGCACTGCCGAGCGCGACCCAACTGCCATCGGGACTGCTGGCAACCGCGCGGGAGATCACGGAATTCATACCCGACAATGGATCCTTAAGCCGGGGTGTGTCCGTTTCGATCAGTCGTCGTTTCTTAAGCCCACTGAGGTGAACGGAAAGAAGTGATCCGTCGCCCATACCCACAAAAACAGTTGATTGATCGCTGCTCAAGGTACTCGGACCTGGATCGTTTACCGTTCGATCACCTCCTGAAGTCAATTGATCCGTCACAAGTGGCCAAGTCGCGACCGATCCATCATCACCGCCACTGAAAACGGTATTGCCTTCATCGACAACCAGCGATCGCACGGCACCGTCATGATGAATTTGATTGATCTTTGGTGCTACCAGCACTCCCAGGTCCACACTTGGCTGCCTTGCTGATGGGAAACGTGTTGAACGGTATCGTTGAAAGTCGTGAGTGTTCCATGCCGCGACGCTTCCCGTGCTTGTGCCGATTACGACATGAGACCCGTCGGGCGATATCGCAATGGAAGTCACAAGGCCGGAGTCGATGAAGCATTGCATCGGTTCGCAGTCTGTTTCCTCCAAATCTTTTAATGAGAAAATAGGGCTCGCGTGATAATGGCATAATAACCAGCGGCCACAACGGCTCACGACAGCCTTGCTAAGGTGATTGCCGTTGCTTGAACCCGTTAAAGTTGATGCTGATTCCGCCATCAAGTCATAGCAAACAGACTTCTTTGTTGTGGGAGTGATGATCATCGTGTTCTCATCCCGAAATGACAGCATTTCATTGCGACGCTGGGAAGGAACATATTGACGTTTTGAAGTTTCTTCGAGATCAATGATTTGGATCGGTTCGTAGCGGATGCCTACCGCCAGGCGTCGCCCGCTTGGTGAGAACTCTAGCGATTCGACCGTTGCATCAAATCCCGTCAGCCGGGTTGTTGCAATTGCATCAAGTTGATGCGTACCAGTCTCCAAGGCGTCTAATTCGGATAATGAAACGAGAGACACACGACCTTGACCCATCCACGAAAGAATGTGACCGTCCTCCGCTTCGCCGATTGCCAACCATTCCCCGTCGGAAGAAACCGATGCCGCAAAACAACGAACACGGCCCACAAACCCCTTTGGGCCCTTGTGTTGTAAGGAAATCTCATGCAACCGTTCACCGGTGGTTCGATCCAAGATTCGAACGATCCCATGGCGCTGCGCGATGATGATCCAATTGCGCTGCGGAACAACCATGAGTTTTTCAACAGCAGCATCCTCACTCTCGTCACCAACCATCCGATGCTCTGCAGTTTGTAGGCGCCGCCATCCACAACTTGCTGCCGCATGCAACAAACGCCAATCGACCCGTTCAATCACTGACTGATCGGCATACTCCAAGATCTGATCTGCGATCTGCAATGCCATTGATGGGTCTCCTGCGGCACACGCAGCGAATGCCTGACGCAAATCCGCGCGATAAGCGGCCTCGATGGCGCGGCGTTCGTTCCGTGCCGCAAGTCGCTCTTGCTTGGTCACCTCACGCAGGGCAGCCGCTCTTTGATTCGCCGAGGATCTCGCTTCACGTTCTCGCAAATCAGCCAGCGTTAATGCCTCTTGAAGAGACCGACCCGTCTGGCCCAAACGACGATTGCTTGCCGCCAAAACAAAGGCACAGGCGAAAGTTAAAATAACTAACGATACGAGTAATCCCGATTCAATCGGCCTCCGTCGCGCCACTCGAACGACCTGCTCAGTGAATCCCTGCGACCTTGCCGTTACGGGCATGCCGTCTTGGCAGCGTAGCAGGTCATCGACCAAATCTTGAACTTCTTCGTACCGATCTGCGGAAGCCTTTTTCAGGCACTTTTGTATGACCGCCTCTAAATCTGGACTTGCCTCCGTTCGCAGTGATCGAACAGGGGGTGGTTCCTTCGTGCAAACTGAGTCGACTAGTGATTCAACATCATCAGCAATGAATGGAAGCTGACCCGTAACGACTTGATACGCTAAAACCCCAATCGCGTATTGATCGCCCTGCCTAGGATCAAAGTTAGGACTGCGTTGAAGTTGCTCGGGGGCCATGAATGGAAGCGTGCCGACGATGTCCGATTCGTCGACGGCACCGGCTTGCTCCAGATCAAGAGTCAGTCCAAAGTCGGTTAACCGAGGAGTCCATGTCGTTTTCGAATGCAAGCTTTCACGTGTCTCCAGCAACTCACCCGTTAGCATAACGTTGCTTGGTTTGATATCACGATGAGCTAAGCCGCGGCTATGAGCATGGGCAACCGCTTGGCTGATCTGAATGACCAAGCCGATGATCTCCAAGATTGGCATTGGATGTCCATTCGTTCGCTGATGCTCTAGCAAGCTCGGACCGTCGCAGTACTCCGACACCAGATATGAGTACTTCTCGTCACTGAGAACTTCAAACACCGGTACCAAATAAGGATGGCTGAGCTTAGCTGCTGCACGCGCTTCCTGAAACGGATTCGAACCGTTTAATGCAAGCCGCGGCAGCACCTTAATCGCCACATCGCGGTGCAGCAGTTGATCAGTAGCCCGATAAACACGTCCGAAACCCCCGCGCCCGACCATTTCGCTAAATGAGAAGCGACCGATGTTGGTAGGAACATCCTCGAAATGGTGATCGCTCACCCTGAGCAAAGAAACCGTCTGATTGATGGACTGAGTTGCCGATCTGGCGGTCACACCATGAAGGACGAGCAAGGCCCGGGCGATCCGCTCCTGTGCGGTAACCAATTCATCGCCAATCAAAGAATCTGACGGTCCCAATTTTCCCCGGACGTGATGACTCGACGTTGGCGACGCAGATTGCTTGTTGCGGAGTTGACAATCAAGCGATTCCGCATACCGAATCAAATGACTTTGGCCCGGTTCGCCTTCGTCCTGCTTCATAAAATGCCCCAATGTCGTTCGAGAAGACTGCCTAGCATTTCAAGACCTTCGCACCAACGACGGCGACAGGTTGTCAGAGGAAGATCTAACTCGTCGGCTATTTGATTAAACGTTTTCGATTCAACATTTCGCATCGCGATGATTCGCTGGATCTCATCGGGAAGTTTCTCGATCGCTTCGAGTAAAAGCGTGGCTTCTTCAGCATCGCTAACGCCTTGCGAGGGATCACGCTGATCAACGATGGGTGTTGCAATCCGTGCGAAATCCGCCTGGAGATCTGATGGGCATTCGCGCAGTCGAAACCTCCGAATCTTGTCAATAATCTTCCTTTCCGCGATTCGCAGCAGCCAGCCGCGATACTGCGTTAGCTCGTTCCCTTGAAATTGCTGACGCTGTTGCATCGCGACCAGCATGACGCTCTGAAGAATGTCCGAGACGCCGATATAGCGATGCAACGATGCCGGCAATCGCGAACGAACGAATGCCCTCAACAGATATTCAAAGCCGTTCGGGACGATTGGTGCGCGATCTGATGGCAGTTCCTGTGTCATCGAGAATTAAACTCGTTGGCCTCGTCTCTTATCGGTTCAATCTGATGGGAACGCATACCACGCGACGCATGATCGGTGTTGCCATGTGTCGGTGTGGCCATGTGAGCGCATCGTGGATGACATGCGTGCACCATAACCAACTTTCGCGCCGCGGCCAGAATGTAGACCAAAACAAACGAAAATTCAGGTTCAAGCCACAAATCTTGAGCCAGGTT
>JBCCKZ010000408.1:0-5545 GCA_039027135.1 Planctomycetota bacterium | reverse complement strand
GTTCTCGCAACTGTTGAAGCTCTGAGCTTGCAACTTGCTTGGTCAAAGATGCGATTCCTGGCTGCGCATCTGCGAGAGGAGAACAGCCAGTCGAAGCGAAGAAGACTATCAATGGCAACAGGACGGTCGCAAGGGTACCACCTACACCAGTCAAAGATACGCGAGCCAGGGCGAAGCATTCATAATTGTTCATCATTCTTTTCCATTGCAATGTCGTGATTTACCTTCCTGGCGGAAACAGCACTCCTTGCAATGAACTTGACGATTGACTGAACAGAGAATGACAAAGAAATTAGAAATCTTTCTGCTCTATCGCTCCGATGTGAACGATCCTTCCCATTCGAGTCAAGAATCTCGCGGAGGCCGGAAGGGCGTCCAGGATGCCTTCCGGAGTAGTCGATTCGGTGAATTCTGGAGTGGAATCAACGACTTGACGCAGGAAAAGGCCAGTCACCGCGGCCCAAAGGGCTGACACACACACCATGAGAGTAAAGCAGATTGCGATCAATGGAATAAGAATTTCGACTAACGAGCCCTTGCGATCGAAAAGTAGGACACCATTTAGTTGTTCAAGATAGAAATGCCACATGCCATTTCTAGCCAGGCCAAAAGAAAGCATCACTAAGAAAAAGGCTGCCAATAAGTATTTGCAGACATAGTAGTCAAGCTTCGTGAGTTGGATCCGGTCGTTCAGAACCACCTCGGTTACTGCTCGACTTCGCCTCAGGCGAATCGTCATCGCAACAACCCCTAGCATAATTGTCACGTAGCCAAGAATTTGAAGTATAGAATGAATGATCAACGGGCCTAATCCGCCTGCTCGGATCACGTCGACGGCATTAATATGCGGTTGCCCAAACAACACCGATCGATATGGCAGGTCCAGCCAGCCTTCACCACGAACTCCGACAGGCAATAATGTCCCAAAGCAAACAACAGTCACGCACGTTAGAAGGCAAACGGCAACATACCTTCCACTATCCAAGTTGAGACGCAATGACTGCATACACTGCAATGTAACAGCAGCACACAACAGGCCACAGAACAACTCTGAAAGTAGTAATCCGGGCAAGATCAGCGGAGAAGACTGATTCGGATCGACGAGTGTTCCCGGAATCTGTGCGTAGCTTAGTTTCACTAACTGCCAACCGATGCCAAGTACGGCAAAGACGATGCCGACCACTGCTGGAACCACAAAAGCTAAAGAGCGGTTAGATCGCACTTCCATGTTCCTCATTACGTCCCGACGGTGCTTCCTTGCTGGCACAAGCTTAGGCATCCTTCTGCTTAACTCTTTGTTCCGTGACTGGCTGAATTCGTCGACGTTTTTCTCATGGAGAACAATCTTCTCGACTGTACCTTCCGCTGAGTGCATCTTCGATGAACTGAAGTTCGAGATCGGATTCAGATCTGGGTCTGCATCAGCAACACCTGCATCAAGATCCGTTTTCGCTGATGCGACAACGTCGTGTCGAAGTGCACGTCCCGACGCAGAAGACTCGATGGCTGCAAGAATAGATGCCTCGGCAGATTTTCCCGATATCTGTTCCAACATTTGAGTGATGGAGGGACGAACAGAGAAAACAAGAATCTGTTGCGACGCACCCCGATCGCGAGCAAGATGGTATCGCCACGCTTTCGCAACGCTCTCCATGAACTGATCGGAGAGGCGGAGCAAGCCGAGTGTACTTATGTCTGGCACGATGGCCGGACTCCAGGCGGGATTTTCGACATTACTGAGAACGGAAGCCGTGACTACGCCCATCGGTGTAGTTGATGCGGACGTCGTCCTTTCGAGCATGATTCGCGTCCGACCAACTCCATGAAGTCCGTCAGGAAGTCTGGTTTCGAATGCCCGCGTTGAAATACACGCCATGGCATCAACGTATACTTTTTCGTCAACTCCAAGTGCTTGATTGACGACTAGCCACTCCCGATAAAAGCTGAGGGATGAACGAAGAACTCTCTTTCTTTCGAGATCGCCGTCGTAGTTTGGTTTCCAAAGCTCGTCAATGAATGTTATCGGTAAATCGCGATTGAGGTTGAAACGCCCCTTGGCAACTTCGTTATCGCCTAGCGGATAGATCTGGTTGTCGATTTCCGAGAGTCTTCGACTCACTTCGGCCAGAAGCATTCTCCGGTCGTCACTAAGTGTTTGATCGTCAAATCGCCACCCGGGTGACGTAGTGGCCCTAATCGCCGCCCGGGCGGAAGCGACGTCAAGACTTGCCGCCCACTTCGCAATTTCCCAAAAGAACATCGGAGAGCCCAAGAAAAGCGGCACCACCGCGTTCTCACCGTCAGGTCCAGAAAACCTGGCATCTTCGAGCAGCCCGATTACATCGAGAGGGTTTGAATAGCGACGATTGCCCTTCGGCTGATAGGCAAGCCGGAGCCTCTCCGCAACGTTAAGTGTGTCCGCCATCAGCTTTCCTGGCCGAAGAAAGCTGCTATCCAGTCGTCATAAAACTGGGACCATCGAGGATCTCGTAGCTCTTTCTTAGACGACTCCAAGGCTCCGATAGTTTCTTCATCCACATCTGCCTTAGCGATGCTCTTGATTCGAACTTTAATTTCTGCCTTAAGATCGGTAGGTTCTAGTCTGCTAAAAACGCCACTTGCATTTTCAAAGAGGAACAGTTCACGAACGCTGTCAGAGTTTTGAAAGCGGATAATACATCCAACATTGGGCGTCTTGCGACCTTTTGGAGACTCAAAAATACTTGAGGTCAAATCTCCCTCACCGACTCGAAGCTCAACCGCGAGATCGCTTCGCAAGCTGGTAAGTTTCAGGTTGAGCGTTCCCAGCTTGTGTTTACGCGACGCAATTAATGCGTCCGCTGCGGCCAAACCCGAGATCTCGACCGTCAATTCATCATGTGCAGCCAGAGCAGGGATCTTGATGTCGAAAACATCATCGAATCCACTATCTGATTTGGTGCGAGATTCCTGAAGAGTCGCTTGAACCCGCATCAGGAATTTCTTGCACAGATCACAGTTTTCCAGGTGTGTTGATGTCTTGATTGGCAAGTCATCTTTTTCAGAACCACCGATTGCAATTGCCCAGATTTCCTGAAATGTACAGCAACCTGTCGATGTCCCGGCTACTGCATCGTCCAACGGGGCATCACTAAACGCAGCAAATAATAAAGCAGAAACATCCTCGTCTGATATTCGTCGGCGTTCGTGTTCATCCATTGATTGGGCGTTCATAAACCTTCGTCCCAATTTGAGATCACCTTTGATAGGATGTCTCTCGCCTCCTGGATCATTCGACGACGACGTTGTACGAACGTGTTGGGCGTCATTTCCAAATCGAATTTCTGGATGACTTCTTTTGCTGCTACTTTGTTATTTCTGATGCTGTACAAGACGGCCTCGCCAATAGTTCCTTTCGATCGAATCAATTGAACGATTTGATCGTGCAAGTTCCGCCGCTCGACTGACTCATCGTCTTGGTGCAGTGTGCTATCAGTTGTTGATGCTGCGACGGAATCGGTGTCGACTACCGCCAAGGGCATTCGTCTTTCGATACGTTTGCGTCTGCGATGCAAGTCGATCGATCGGCGATAGATATGCGTTCTTAGAAATCCTTCTCCGGTCCTGACTTCATCGGCTGGGTCTTGAACTTTTCTAATCAGCTCGATCACCGCGTCTTGAAAGATGTCCCTTCCGAACTCGGAATCACGGCACAGCCAAGTCGCATAGTTTAGGAGACTGGTCTCGTACCTCGAAATCAGACACCCAAAGCAGCTTCCATATCCATTCGCGGCCAACGCCATAATTGTCGTGTCCGCTCCATCAGTTTCACACGGATATTCAGTGTCCATCCAGACATCAGCGGTTGAGTTGACAGTCAAAATTATGCCGAGCCGCGGTAGGTTAGCGGCCTCCCGATTGTAGCGACAGTCGGAGTGAGTGGCACCGCCCGGCCAGGCAGGCCGAGCGGTGTGGGATCGCTAAATCGTGCGATAATTGGATTCTAAACAGATCGCACCGCTACTTCTTGTCGATTTGCTTGCGTCGGTCATCAGCTGCTTTCTGCGCAGCCACGCCCTTCTGGTACTGCTCTTTCTGAGCGCTACCGATGTTGTGGGGCGTGTGTGGCTGCTTCCCTTGCTGGACGTCTTTCTGACCCTTCTGAAACCATCCCATTTCTTTTCTCCCAGTCGGAACTAAGGCCCACGATCTCAAATCGCGTGATTTGGCAAAGATCAAAGGTCTTCACTAGTCATGGCGATGGAAACAGTATGGAGTGACAATCGATTTCAATAAATTCCGAGGTTCGTTCACCCAAGTTCGTGCCTGCGCTTAGTGGGCTGAAAATCAGTGGCAAAACAGTGGCACAATTGGACATTCAAAGCCAATTCGCCTACAATTTGAACGCTCTGCGAGAACGACCGTATCTCGCTCTGACCAATACAGTTACGGCACAGTTTGGGTGCAAACCCAATACGCCGAGAGCAGGTTGAGGGCCTAGTGGGAGTTAATCCCGTGGAGGTTCGAGTCCTCTCGGCCGCATTGAACCCGCTTGCCGGTGATCTCATCTGGGGTGAAGACCAGCCCAAGCATCTCGCTCATTAGCTAGTCACTCAGAAGGCGGCGAGAAATTTCGAAACGAGGAAGTTTCGCCTCTACGGAGAAGCCGATCGGCGTGGGAATTCTATCCGCGTGATTTCCTCGCGGCGAACGAGATCGCTATCATCTAGATCTGCTCAATTTCTCTGGCGGGATTCGAATCATGAGATGGAAGTGGCTCGATCGCTTCGCGGTCTTTGTTTCGGTTGTTTGCTTTCCCAGTGCCGCAGTTCGGGGGGAAGTGTTTTTCTCGATTGATCAGCGGAATGAACCCGCTCCGACGCAGAATTTCAACGTGGAATTCAACCAGCCGCGACAGGCGTTCACGCCGGTCTTTTCGTCGCTCAATCGTGTTGATGTCCGCATCGCTGATTCCAACAGCCTTGCCAATTCGACGGCTGACTTCGAGGTAAGGGTGTTCATCGGCGCCTCCAACACGCCACTGGCCACGAGCGAAATCGTTCGGTTGCAAGATAGTGGTCCCGGGTTCGAAAGCTTCGACTTTGTTCCTTTTCGCTTAGCGGCCCCAGTCAGCTTGAATCCTGGTTTTCAGTATCGATTTGAGGTGGTGAATCTTTCAAAGGGTGTTGCCGCCAGCGGTTTCTCATGGACGGCTGGTCCCGGTGACGATTACGGCCGTGGTTTTCCTGTCCTGAATGGGACGGCGGATCTTGCTGGCCGGGACTTCCTGTTCCGACTGGGTTTGGAACAGGAGAATCAGCTCGATCTGGTAGCGACCTCGTCCGGAGGCATCCGACGGATCGATCCAGGAGGCCCGTCTTCGATTAACGAGACGAGTTTCTTACTAGACTCCGGCGACAATACCATCCGGGCGGTCCAAGAGTTTGATGTTTCGGAACTGGTTGGCAGGGAAGACCTTGCCATCGTGGAGGCGACGCTGTCCGGTGAGATCGGAGTCAATAACGCCTTGAATCTTGGAACGCGTCTCTTTGAATTAGGTACTTTC
>JBCCKZ010000407.1:0-5549 GCA_039027135.1 Planctomycetota bacterium | reverse complement strand
CGGCATCTCGTGAACTGCCAAACGCTTCAAACCGGGAGATTTTCAACCTACCGACATCCATCACCTCCCAAACCCGACTGCAGGAAAAACCACCGAATTGCCATCACCCAGATGACACTGACATCACATTGACACCACATCCGTTGTCCGGGGATAACATTTAAATCCGTTAGATTCACCCTTTCCGACTTAATTTGCCCAATCGTCACGACCGATACTCCTTGGGCGGACCAGATCGGTCTGCAGCAGATCGAATTTTGCCGCTGAATATTTTGCCGCTGAATAAAGGCCGTTGGGTGAATCGCTTCCCAAGAATCTTTCGACAGGATGACTCGAACGACAACCATCCGCCGAAATTGTCACCGCGACAGCAACGCGAGCTCGATCGAGCGTGCGGCCTAGGCTCGCCAAGACGTTCGAAAATCCGCCTCGAAGACTTCGTCCGGTTAGTATCCGAAGCGAATGCCCAAGGTTGCGTTTGGCTAGAGGACTTTGCGGACGAACCAGTCGAGCTTGACCAGGACCTCTTGGAAATCCTATTGGCATACCAGCAAATCAATCGAGCGGCCTGAAGCCAGTCTGCTTGAAAGATCTTGAAACACGAGTGAGCTAGGAAGGCCGAATATGCGATCAATTGCTGTGATCAACCAGAAAGGTGGTGTCGGCAAAACCACCAGCAGCGTCAATATCGCTGCGGCATTAGCGAAACAAGGTAATCGCGTTTGCCTGATGGACCTGGACCCACAAGCTCACGCTTCGCTTCACCTGGGCATCAATGCCATTGGCGGTGAGCCGAGCATGTACGAAATCCTTTGCGGTGAAGCGTCCATTGCCAATTCAAGACAGAAGGCCGACGACAACCTCTACGTTGTGCCAGCCAACCTGGACCTAGCGGCTGCCGAGCTTGAGCTTGCAGGCGAGGTGGGTCGCGAGATGATCCTTAGAGATAAGGTAGCTGAGGACGACGAAAAGTTTGACTACTTGGTTCTCGATTGCCCTCCGTCGCTGGGCGTCCTAACCGTCAATGCGTTGGTTGCCGTTGGAGAAGTCTTCTTACCATTACAGCCACACTTTCTTGCATTGCACGGTTTAAGCAAGCTACTACGGACAGTAGAAATCGTTTCTCGCCGCCTCAACAGCACTCTTAAGCTCTCGGGTGTGTTGCTCTGCATGTACGACAGCAACACTCGGTTGGCTGCGGAGGTGAGCACGGACCTGGACGAGTTCTTTACCGGTTCACACATCGACCGTGACTTCTTCCGAGGTGCCAAGTTCTTTGAAACTCGCATTCGAAGGAATATCCGCCTGGCGGAAGCCCCGAGTTTTGGGAAGTCGATTTTCGAGTACGCTCCCGAAAGCAATGGAGCGATGGACTACGAAATGCTTGCCGAAGAGATCCTCGCACAAGAATCAAGTTCGCAGCAAACGAAGTCCCAGATCATTGGCCCGCATCGCGTGGCCGCTTGAAGCGACGCTCCGTCCCGCAGCTACGGTCGACATTGTCTCCGATTTCTTCGAAGTCGCGTGTGACAAACTAACCACCCGGAGCACAACCAAAATGACGTTAAAACGCATGCGTCATCCTGGAGACCTCGGCAACAATCGCCCTGTTCTCTCCAATAGTCGTGCATTGAAAAGACAACCTCAAAATCAGGGGTTTCTAAGCCGGTGCATCTCATGCCATGGCAACTGAATACCACCGTCGATTGTTAGTGTTGATCCAGTGATGTAGTCGCTCGCCGGATCACAAAGGAAGACAACGCCTCGCCCGAGATCCCTCGGTTGACCGAGTCGACCCATGGGAATCTTTTCCTTGCCCGCGGCCAACGCGTCGCCACTAAAGAACTTCTTTTCGCCAGGTGTATCGATCCAGCCGGGATGGATTAGATTAACTCTGATGTTGTGATCCGCCAACTCAACGGCAGCCGTCTTGGCGGTTTGATCATTCGCAGCCTTGGCCATGTTGTAAGCCATCGCTCCCGGTATTGGCATGTGCGCGTGGGGACTGCTAACGACGACGATGTTTCCGCCGCGCTCGGCTTCAACGAGTTTCTCGGCACCAAACCGAACCATGTAGAACGCGCCCCACATCGAAACGTCAATCGTCTTGTGGAACTCACCAAGGTCAGACTCCAACATGGCATGACGATCGCTGTAGGCCGCATTACTGACGACAATATCAATCCCGCCCATCTTGTCGACCGCCTCAGACATCAACGCCGCAACATCCCCTGCTTTGGAAACGTCGGTTCGTCGATAATGCACGACTCCTCCCCAAGGCTTGCATAGCTCAGCCGTTTCATCAGCCGGATTCAAATCGGCGACAAGAACTTCCGCACCGGCCTTGCAAAGCTCCACGGCAATCCCCTGACCAATCCCTCGAGACGCACCGGAGATGACCGCCCGCTGACCGGCGAGCACTTGGTTTGTTGCAGTTTCAGACATGTAGGCCATTATCGAGCTAGAGATGTAATCCGTGTTCGTCGATTTTCAACCAACACGAGCCATTGCTCAAGCGGCCATGCGACGCAGTTGCTCGATCTCGTCAATAGCCTGGCAAACATCCGAAACCTGGATAGCCTTCATCGCCTGGTTATCAGCCTTGCGTCGATGCTTGCGAGAGCCAGATTCGTAAGCCTTCTGGATCGCCGTTTGCCGATACGGACCACTGTCTCCGGGCTTGGTGGCTCCATAGAGGCCAATGGTTGCCGTCTTCACGGCCACCGACATATGCAATGGGCCAGTATCCCCGCTGATAAATAGGTCAGCCGTCTCAATCAAAGCTGCCAAATGATGAAGATCAGTCGCGGGACCGAGCAGCATCGCCCCGCCGGACCGAGCCACCATTTCATCCGCCATCAATCGCTCTTCGTCGTTGCCCCAGACCGCCAAGCTCTTGTAGCCATAGACCTCGTGAATTTGCTGCGCAACCTGAGCAAACCTCTTTGGAGGCCACAGCTTACTTGCCCAGGTGCCGCCGGGGTTCATGACCGCCAATCGCCCGGGAGTGACACCACGCCGGTATCGCGAGGCCCACCGACGTGCGTCCGGCTGGAGCGGCAGTCGAAACTCAACCTCGGGATTCTCAATACCTAGCGGCCCGAGCAATTCGAGCGAGCGATCCGTGACGTGAGGAAACGCTGTGGCGACCCGGTGATTATTGAGCAACCGCGAGAGCTCGCCGCCGTGACGACCTGAGTAACCGATCCGGAGTCTCGCGCCAGACAGATACCCCGCTAGCGCCGACTTCGTGAGACCCTGCGGATCAATTGAAACATCGAACTGGTGGGAACGCAGTTCTTCCTTGGCCCTCCGCCTGCCACGGCTGGACGTGAACCAGCCTCGTTCTAGCTCGATCACCGCATCCAGGCACTCGTGGCCTCGGACCATGGGTGCCGCTTTGCGTTCAACGACCCACCCAAGGTGCGCCTCGGGAAATGCGTTCCGAATCGCGCAGGCCAACGGCAAGGTCAGAATACAATCCCCGATCGCGCTCATTCGGCTTAGGAGAAATCTCGGCGGACGATTACTCTCGCGAAGAATCCTAGCAAATGCGGGCGAAACCTGCGGTGAAACACCACCGTCACTCGAGACTTCGGCTGGATTCTGGTGTTTGACCACGCGGAGCCTGGATGGACTGGTCTTCATCTGTCTTCTTGCTCCCACGAGGGTTTTGATCGCCGCAGGAATCGAGAAATCAAATCCTCACTCCCGCAAAAGACCAATACCATGGGCAACGGATCTCCGACTAGATCGAATGGCGAATGGCTCCGTGAAACACCAGACTGGCGGTCGGCTAAACCTGACCTCCTGAGGATTCACAACGCCTTACACTGACGCCTAACCTCGCTGCGGCGGTCGAGACCATGAAATGACCATCCACGGCAAAACTACCTCAACCCCCTTTTGATGGACTGGAATATGAAACAAATGCGAATTGCAATCTCCTTTTGCCTTGGGCTCTCCTTTGCCTGCTCCACGTTTGCCGCTGACAATCTGACACTGGACTCTGCCGGGTCGAAGATCGAATTTGTTGGAACCAAGCCGGGCGGCAAACACGATGGAGGTTTTAAAGAATTCAAGGGCAAGGCTGTCGCCGATCACCAAAACCCAAGCTCGAGCACCATCTCAATTGAGATCGATGCAAAGAGCCTGTGGTCCGACAACAGCAAACTGACAAATCACCTCAAGAATGCAGACTTCTTTGACGTTCGCAAATTCCCGAAAATCACCTTCCAATCGACTAAGGTGGCTATGAGCGATGACGGTGGAACCGCCAACATCACTGGCAACTGGACGATGCTCGGCAAGGAGGTTGAGATTGAAATCCCGGCAAAGGTGAAGATGACCAGCGATGGAATGATGATGACCGCGGACTTCACCATCGACCGCACCAAATGGGGCATGAACTACGGCCAAGGAAAAGTCGATAACGACGTTAAAGTCAAAGCGTCGCTGGCGTTAAAACGCTAAGACACGCCCCGATGCGAAGCACGCATCACAAATCTCAATCAAACTTAAACTCGGGCTTGAACTCAAACTTGAACTCCTGCCATCGACACTCTTGTTTATGGTCGAAGTTTGAGTTCAGTTCGAAGTTGAAGTCTTGATCAACTTTGGGCACTTACGCTACGTCCGGATACGTCTTTTGAGCTTTGACCAATCTGTTGTTCTTTGGTGCATCGTCGTTCCCGCTTTGATCACGACGACGGTGTTTTTTGTCGGACGAGTATTTCACACCGACGACAACCGATCACATCGGAATCAGATCGCTACAACGTTTCTGGCGGGTGGTTGGTGGCTGGCAATCGCTCTACCACTTTCTGCAAGGCAAGATTGGGCCATCTGGCCGATTGAATTCTGGCACTGGCCCCCCATTGCTCTGTT
Organism: Planctomycetota bacterium; assembly: GCA_039027135.1. GTDB lineage: Bacteria > Planctomycetota > Planctomycetia > Pirellulales > Pirellulaceae > Rubripirellula. Next base: position 662 of record JBCCKZ010000407.1, on the reverse strand, counting down.
CTTTTGGGCACTAGCGACGCCGGCACTACTTGTCTCCGATGACAGGTCTTGGAAATGGATGTTGGTGGTAGCCCTTTCTTCACTGACGGCTTGGACATGCCTTCCAACTGGCGATGCTTGGGAAGACACTTTTCCAGCTCACGGCGTATGGGGCATCGCTTTAACACTATCAATGACCAGCAATGCTTGGGCTCTTGAGACGATGGCTCGGAGAAATACCCAACGGTGGGTTTTGCTGGTGTCACTGGCTTCGCTTGGTGGCCCCACCGCGTTAGCCGCGAGCAGCTACGCAAGCCTTACGGAATGGGGCGTCGCCATCCTAACGGCAACTGGCGTTCTCACCATCTTAACGCTCGCTCTTCGTCAAACCCATGCCTGGATCTGCGGGATAATCGCTTCGGCGGCCGCGATGTGCGTCCTTGCGGCAGGCCGTTTCCAAACCTTTGAAGAGCATCCACAATGGCTTTATGGCCTCCTGCTTTTTCAGCCCACGATCGTGTCTTTGATTGACCGTGTCTCGATGCGTAGATCGATTCTTCTTCGCGTTGCAACCGCTGCCGCGTTATCCAGCATGATCGTCGGAACCAGCGTTTGGTTCTTCCTAATCCGAGAGACTGAGTCCTGGTAGGGAAATTAAAGGGGACAAATCCATTGCACCCTCG
>JBCCKZ010000406.1:0-5563 GCA_039027135.1 Planctomycetota bacterium | reverse complement strand
CCGAGATGAGAGCATCCGCGCCGACCAGGTTTCCGGTATCAAATAAGGATGCTGTGCCACCATCGACTGTCTCTCGCAAAACAAGCTCGACGTTGGTGAGCATGGAGCCTGATTGAACCGATACGATCTGGTTGATCGATTGAGCGTCCGTAAATCCTTCGGGTCTCAAGAACAGGTCAATCACGATGGCTGCTTGAGCGCCGACAGAGCAAAAGAAAAGGTAGGCGGTGATCCCCCACAGATAGAAGGGATATCGCGGCGTTTGCATTGATGAGCCATCCAGCGAGAAGAGACAATCGCGAGCGGCCAGTATATTCGCAAAGGCGATCTAAAAGGGCGGCGAACGCACCGTTGCATCAATTTTTCAAGACGAACTGCGATACGTTTTGTGACAGATTTGCTTTGCTGGGTTGGAAGAGACAAGTTCTAGGCTGTTGTTGATTATCGTAGCGTTTGCCTATGTGGACTGCCGCAGCAGCTTTTGCGGCTGTGACTGTTGCCGTCTGCTGTAGTCAGTTGATCCGGGAGATGAAGGAGTTGACTTGTCTATTGATACGATGCCTGATCAGGTCGTTGTGCATTGAAAGCCTATCCGAGTACTCCTCAGCCGATTGGGCGCTAGCCATCGGTTCTCGTTGAAACCGGACGCTAGTGCATTCGGCTGACGTTCTCGGAGAGGCTCCTAGTTGCGAAGGCCTTCAATTATTTCCAATAGCCGATCCGAGTATCGATGAAAACTCATCTTCGGTATCGAACCATCCATGAACACTGGGACTCGTAGATCAGAATCTCGTCCCAGTAGTCCTGGTCCACCAGATACGGCGACGTTCGGTTTTGAAGTCGGCTTTAGCTGACTTCGAAAGGTCACGATGTAGTACCAATCTGCGGAGCTTTTACGCGTTATTTCAATGTGGTGAACTTTCCAAGAAATCAATTTGTCTCCCTCGCGCTCCCGATTTATCCATCGGGTCGCACTACGAATGGCGTTTTCAACGGAAAGCGGCGGTGCAGACTGAGTGTCACGCCACAACCTCGTCTTCGAGAAAGACTCGTTCGAAATCGAACAGACATAGTACCCCTCGGCAATGTCGGATCGAATTTCGTCCGCGCTCAAAACGGTTGAGCAAGAAAATATGAGAATCAAAGCGAGGGTTGCAAGTTTCATTGGCTATTCGAAATCTAGGCTTTTGAAAAATCTGTCCCGGGCGATTCGAACTAACCAAACTTCAACCGAGTCATTTGGCTTCAGAAGAACCGGTAACGTTACGTCGGACATCAACCAGGTATTCGGTCGGTGTGTAGGTTCGGTTGGAGCGGATCATCAGGTAGCCATCGTTCGTATGATAGCTCGTGCGTTTGAATCGACCGGTCGGGTTCCGACTAGGGTCGATTTCAATCTGGTATCGACCAGGGCTCAGCATGCGCGGAATCTTGACCACACCATCCCGACCCGAGCTCGACATTACATAGCCACCGTTTCCTCCATCAGGCCCTATCAGGATGAAATCAACCAGGCAGTAAGACACAGGTTCCCTCGTGTCACTGGCTAGCAACCGAATCTGACCTGTGGTCATTTCACGATCCGCCGCATGTCGCGGGACCAGTTCCCATGTGTCAGCCCGGCCTCGACGATAACCAATGTCGTATGCTCCGATCAGTGCCGCGAGAAAGGCGGTGATCAAGAGTATTGTGACCAGGGAAAATCGAAAGCGTTTCATTCTCTTTAGACAAATGCACCTAAGGGTAGATGGGCGAAGGAATGGTGCGATCCGAATCGCTTGCGCTATGGATAGTATCCATTGAGGAAACGAACGCTGAGAGCCGAGTAGCGTTGGCCGGTAACAGCGACATAAATGCCATCCTCGATGCGTTTTAGGTACAAGAGATACTCGGGTTCGATCGTGTAAGTTTTACTCTTGATATTCACCTTTCCGTACCCGGTAATTTCACCTTCAACTTCAAATGCGCTGAGCTGAGGAAGAGGAAGTTTCGAACGCAACTGAGCGAACTTGTTCCTTACCAGGACAACTACTTTCGGCTTCCATTCGAGTGTCATGAAGCTCACCTGTTCATCAGGCACGCCTTTGAGCACCGAGAGGATTTGAAGTTGGTTCGAGATCAATTCAGTTGAGCCCTTGCCAAATTCACCAGCAACGTCAGCGAGTCTTTCTACCGCGCTCTTCGATTTGAGTTTCGCAATGACGATCAAATCGGAGGCCTCTGCGAGCTCGTCGTAGGTCAACTCGGGAGGCTCCATCCTGCGGAGAGTTTCAATCAAGTCTTCAACGGAAACCTGTTCGCGATCTTTTGCTAATTCAGGCTCCTGGCCACGCGAGCCTTCCACGATAAGCGCAAAGGCCGAAGTGTAGATCAGAATTGCCGTCAATCTTCTTGTCATCTTTGAAGCTGTTTCACCGTCGTATATTGCAATTCGAAGCTCGTTAGCTTGCTTAATTCATTGGCAAGTTTAATCGCCCGTGTATCGACATTGGAAATCAACGGATAGCCGGTTCGTTTCCCCTCATGTTCGACAACGAACTCGAGTCTTGCGAAGCTTGAGTCGGGATCGCCATCGTCTGAAGGGAAGACCTTGTACCAGAACTCACAAGTTGCATTGGCTGGGATCGATACCTCCTGGCCGTTGATCATCAAGCGATGGTCGTCCATCAGGATGAAGAGATCGATGGATATTTTTGCAACTCGATCAAACTCTCTTTTCCTAGTCGACCCGAAAAGCAATAGGCAGATGATTGCCGGAAGGAGCGAATCGACAAATAGGTCATCGACTGCAAAGAGCCACTGGCCAACGAATCCAATCAATACAATGATCACTGCGACAAACGAGTAACTGAATGCTCGATAGACTCCGCCACGTCCGAAGCGTCTTAATGCGGCAACTTCACCTGCTTTCTCGCCAGCAGTCACTCGCCAGTTTTCGGTAGCATTCAGGATGTTGCCCACGGAGTACCTGAGGGTTTCGCATGTGCGTATGCATCGGTATCAAGTAGTTCATGATATCCAAATCACAAACAGGGCGTTGCTGCAAGAAAAGACGTGGGCTTAGCTTCGTTGACCAGTTCTGATCTCTTTGTAGAGTACGTGTTGATAATTGTGTGATGAGGCACGAACGCAACGCAAGCGATATTGCCAGTCGAAGGAACACACCGAGCAAGGCGGCAGACAACGATCAGTTTACCGGTACAAGAAACAGAATTTAAATTTTCTCGCATGGGGCAAGACGGAACCATTGACGTACGATTCTTTGCCTCAGCGGTGCAGAATCCCGGCGAGCCAAAGCCCGAAGAGGGCATTGATGCCGGCGATGACGATCAGAAAAAGCCCTAGGTCGAAAGCATTGTTTCGGTCCATTTGATCGTGATGTCCGGGGGTCCACGATCGTAGTATTGAATAACAGGTCCGTCTGAAGCGTTAAAACCCGATGGTCCCGAGCTAAAGCTAAGGCCAACGAACGCAACGACTGCAGCCGACCAAAATACTGCAACACCGTAAGCGCTAACCGTCAGTGGTGGCACGGTTAGGCAGTATGAGACCGCGACGACGTGGATCGCAATTGAAACGATGGCCGATATTCCAATGAATCGATTCATGGCCGATAGCGAAGATTTCCTTGCGGGCAAGGAAATCAAAGTCACCGGATCCGTCTGTCAGGTTCGCTTGAAACTCAAAAATGAGATGATCAAAATGGTTTGCGGCGGCAAACCAACTCTCTACTCGGCCCTGACCTCTTCTCGTATCTCGCTCCAGAGGGCCCAATTTGGATAGCTACGAAAGTTGAGGCGATGACCAAAAGGCCAAGTCCATCGGTCAAAAGAAACGGGCAGATCGAACAGGCTCATTTGCATTACCGTTCCAGTAAAGCTTCGGCACCCTTGGAGACTAATTCCTTGGCTACATTTGTGGCGAGCGAAAGCGCTGCTTGCATTTGGTTCGCCGGGTCGCCGTCGAGCGAACTCCCGCCATTCGCATCGAGACGCTGAAGGCCGTCTACCGAAAGGACACTTGCTCTTAGCGATAGTTTTTGCCCCGAATCGATCATTGCGAAGGCAGCGATGGGTACTAGGCAACCGCCATGAAGTCGAGAGAGAAGATGACGTTCAGCCGTGACAGCTAATCGCGTGGGTAGGTCGTCTAGTTGGGCAACAATGTCTTGAAGTGCCGTGTCATCTCGTCGTACCTCAATGCCCAAAGCGCCCTGCCCGGGTGCCGGCAGCATGGCTTCCAAAGGAAGGACCATTCGCTTGATATCCATTTCCAAACGGTTGAGCCCCGCTTCGGCTAGAAGGGTGGCATCGAATTGTCCCTCCTCGAGTTTCCGAAGCCTCGTCTGGACATTTCCTCGAAGGGGGACGATCCTGAGATCCGATCGATGGTGGAGGATCTGTGCACCCCTCCGTTTGGAATTCGTGCCAACGACCGCGTTCTGGGGTAGACAGTCAATTCCTTTCGAGTTGCCGCCTGCGATTGACTCGCCAGTTTTCCGCAAAATCAACGAATCTCGCACGTCCGCCCGGACCGGGATTGCAGCGACCACCAGATCCGGATGCTCCTCAGTTGGGAGGTCCTTGAGTGAATGGACCGCAACATCCGCCTCATCGTTAAGCACTGCGTCCTGGATTCGCTTAGTAAAAACGCCTACGCTCCGGGATCCGTCGATCGGCGTAGCCGCCTGATCGCCATCGGAAGTCATCGGGACGAGTTGTGTTTTGTGTCCCAGATCCTGTAAACGCCGTGCCGTGTACTCCGCCTGCCAAAGTGCGAGCGGGCTCTCACGGGTTGCAATACGTATAGGTCGATCAATCATGCGATAGCGTCATAGAGGTTACCCAAGTTCAATCGAATCGACGACTTTTTTGCGGATCGAACTCGACCCGCACGATAATACAGACATGTCTTTATCTTTCGAATCCCGCTCCATCAAGTCGGTCGCCATCATTGGCGGTGGGTTATCGGGCCTGTCTGTGGCCGAAGCCATCCAGAGAATCGATCCGGAAGTCGCAATCGATCTCTTTGAAGCCTCGCAAAGGTGGGGCGGTGTTCTGCGAACAGAACGTGTTGGGGACTATCTCGTCGAACATGCTGCCGACATGGTCTCGATAGATCCCGGCGACGCCATTGACCAGATGATTCGTGTTGGTCTTGAAGATGAGCTTATCGAGCCATTCACCGAAAGACGGGGGGCGAGGATTTTTGTCAACGGGCAGCTTCATCCGATTCCCGAGGGTTTTGTCTTGATGCAAGCGACTGATCCATCGGCGATGCTTCGCACGCCATTGCTTTCGCCATTTGGTCGGGCTCGACATGCTTTCGAGCGATTTATACCGCGCCGTGACCCTTCGTTAGGCGACGAGTCAGTGGCTAGTTTCGCTCAGCGTCGAATGGGGAGACAAGTCGCCCAGCGGATCGTTGCCCCGCTTGCCGCGGGTATCTACACGGCCGATGTCGAAAAGTTGAGCAGGCGGGCAACCAAGAAACAGTTTGCGCGCATGGAAGATACTGACGGTTCACTGTTTGCCGCGACCCGGCGTCGGAAAAGAGAAGGTGG
>JBCCKZ010000405.1:0-5572 GCA_039027135.1 Planctomycetota bacterium | reverse complement strand
TTCAACGTTTGCCATTCCGGCCATCTTGTGCCTATCGCCCTTGATCATTGGTGATTTAGAACATCCTTGGATCTTTGTAGTCGGGGGGATCGCCATGTGCACGGCGCTTGTCGCACCAGCATCCTTGCGGATTGACTTTCGCCGCGACCTCAACCGAACGATGTTCTTACGTTCTTTTCCGGCATCACCCACGGCCGTTGCTCTGGGTCAAATCGCGTGGCCAACGATCGTCACGATTATTTTTCAAACGACGGTGTTGGTTCCCGCAGCGTTACTACTTGATGTACCCCCACATGATGCCTTGATCTGGTGGATCATGCTGGCGTGCCTTTCGATCATTGTCTTCGCGCTGGAAAATGCCTTCTTCCTGTGCTTTCCTCATCACGTTCGAGATCAGGGAATCAGTGTCATCGTGCGCACCAAATTGGTGTTCTTCGTAAAGACGGCCATGCTATTGGTAGCGTTATCCACATTGGCCGTCTGGTCACAAGTTGCGAAAGATATGGGTTTGCCAACCCTTGTTGCGATGTTGGGAACGATCATGATGTGTATTGTCGCGGCTTCGTTTGCATCTTGGATCCTTATTTTTGTTTGGGCACGATTCGATGTGGCGGATGCCCAACATCGATTCGCGGCAGAGGTATCAACATGACGATCCTCGCCCTTCTGTTTGGAATCGCCACTCTTCCATGGTTGATTCCCATGTTGTCGTCAGGTCGAGTGGTTCCAATCGCCGTTCTAACGATGATGGTTGGCGTCGTTCTCGGGCCAGCATTTTGGTCAATCGATGGGCCGATCGCGATCAGCTTGGATCGAATGCTTTGGCCCGGTCTTTTGTTGGCGTCTGCGATCGCTTGGCGACGTGGTGACCTGCAGTTCCCGAAACTCGGACGGCTCGACTGGTTAATCATCGCCTTCGTGGGCTACATGCTCATCAGTTGCCTACGTGGTGGCACACCCCCGTCAGGATCTTCACCCGTCGCGAAGTGGATCTTTTACATCGCATTGCCTGCGGCAACTTTCTTTATCGTCCGATGCAACCCCATCACAACCGATGACATCAAGGTAATGCGTCGAGGCTTGGTTTTGCTTGGGCTTTACCTTGCACTAACGGGCATTTGTGAGTGGAAAGAGATTCACTCTTTGGTCTATCCCCGTCACATTCTTGACCCCACGATACGAGAGTTCTACGGACGCGCCCGCGGTCCGCTGCTCAATCCGATCGGAAATGGCATTTTGATGGGTGTTGCCGCGGCAATCACTTTCATCCAGATGTTTCGCTCGCGACCTCCAGGAGTTCTGTTGAACATGGGGTTGCTGATGGTGCTGATGGCTGGTGTCTATGCCACGCTAACGCGTTCTTGCTGGCTTGGCGCTGCGGGAGGCATCGGGATGATCGTTTGCATCTACGCACCAAGGTGGGTTCGTGGGATGGGTATCGCGTCCGTTGTAATTTTGGCCGTCGCGATGTCGATGGGTCTCAAAGACCAACTGTTAGCCATCAAACGGGATAAGGACCTATCGGCGGCGGAGGCGGCCAAGAGTGTCGAGTTGCGGCCCCTATTGGCCGTCGTCGCTTGGGAAATGATCAAAGACAAACCACTCTTCGGTCATGGCTTTGGACATTACTTCCAACACAACGGGCCATACCACGACGCCCGGCAATATGGGCTACCGCTTTCAATTGTGCGTGTTTATCGCCAACACAATACGTTTCTAGCCATCCTTGTTGATGGCGGCTTGTTGGGATTTGCGATGATGATGACGATCTGGACGGTTTTCGCCGTGAAGGCATGCCGAGTAGCCCGTCGTATGGACCTGCCCATTGAAGGGCGGGTAAGCGGTTTGATCTTCATGGCGATGCTCGTCATCTTCATCGCCAATGGAATGTTCCATGATTTGATCATCATCGACATGATGCAAATCACATGGATGATTATGGCGGCAACGGTGGTCCGAATCGATCGCGAGGGATTAACACGAACCGTGCAAGAGAATCAAATCCCGATCGCCAGCCAACTCAGCTATCAACACAGGTCTCGAGAAACCGCGCCAGTTTATGGAAGTCACTGTCCTGCTCAATGAAGCGGACCTTCGTGACAAGGGTCTGAGGATCAACCAACTCATCGAAAGGCACAAAGCGAAGGTTGAACTGACCTTCGACACTGACCATGACGCCGTTAAGGCGTTGCTCAACGAGTGCTCGAAACGCACCAACGCCAAGCTGTGATCCAAGCATGACGTCGTAGGCATGAGGAGGCGCGCAACGCGATTCATAACCAAGTTGAAGGCCGTTGACCTTGCGGGTCTTCCCGGTTCGATCGTTGTAGCGAGCGGTTAACAAGCTCGACATGATCGAGGAGAGATTAATCGACGAAATGTTGATGTGTCCGTGATCATCACGGCTGACGCCTTCGAGGTACTTCGATGGCAGGTACTCCGCCATACCCTCCGCGATAACGATCGTGCCGTATTGTCTTCCCTCGCGTTCGCGAGCGAGCATCATGTCGACCATGCGATCGATCACTCGTTCCATCGCCATGACTTTCCGAGTTTCGCCGGTCTCAGCATTGACGACTTCCTGCTCAGCAAGTGCGCCATCTATGTCTTCGACGCTCAATACCATCGATGCCTCACCCGCGATAGCTGTTCCATAGGCAAGCCATCCCGCGGAACGCCCCATCGCTTCGCAAAGGAAATACGAGCGTCCAGCTGCAGCATCAAAATTGAGGTTCCTAACCTCTTCGGCCAAGGTTTCTACAGCTGTGAAGAAACCGAAAGTGAAGTCGATGCCCGAGTAGTCATTATCGATCGTCTTTGGAAGATGAATGACCGGGAACCGGCGGGCCCCCTCGGGCAACCGATCTTGAAACATCTTCAACTTGTTGGCGGTCTTGAGCGTATCGTCGCCGCCAATGCTGATCAGTGCATCGACCTCAAGACTGCAGAGCCCCTCGTACACCCGACGCAGCGGCGCAACCAATTCCGCATCTTCGAGATGATCGGGCGACGACACGTGTTTTCCGGGATTGGTCCTTGCCGTTCCAATCATAATCCCGCGACTGGTGCGAGCATTGGTTAGCGTGTCGTGGGTAAACCGAATATAGTCCTCGCCTTCGACCAAGGGCCCTGCTGCGGTGTACTCAGCCAAGCGGCTATAACCATGCTTGATACCGAAGACCTGGGCGCCGTCCTCCAAAAAGGAGAATGCGGCAGTGGAAATGACCGCATTAGCGGCCGGTGCCGGTCCTCCCGCAAAGAGGATAGCGACTCGTTTAATATCTTGCGGTGCAGTACTCATAAGCGCAATGGCCGTGAGGCGTTGGAGCTTCTTGGAATTTCGAGCCCGGGAGTTTAGCGGAAGCAAGCCCGATTCCATACCCTTGCGGCTATGGCTCTGAACTGATGTTGTTCGGATGCGACATAGAAAACGAACCGAATCTATGCGTGCGAGCGTGGCGTGTTGAGTTGTTTCACGACGCGATATCCGAGACCCCTAGACGACGAGACCACCGATTTCACGGGAATCGAGCTCTCATGATGCGGTTGGCTGACCTTTAGGATTCTGACGAATAGCCCGCTTTTGTCGTTTCTGGTGACAAAAACCTAAGCCCAACGGGCCGTCCTGGCCGATAGCACCGGTACAACCCGAACCCTGTGTGTGGAATCTACCATGGCCGCAAGGAAGCTGACCTCCCGTTTCACCAAAGCGTTACGTGATCTCGCGATCACGGCAGCTGGCGCTATTTTCGCATCAGCGAGCCTGATGCCCGTGCACGCAGAAGGTCTTCTGCAAAACGCCCCACCTGCTGATCCCTTCGCGTTCGATCCCGATTTTCGGTGGTTTGAGCCTGTTCAGGACTTCGACCTGATCGACATGAAGCCCAAGTATCGCGCACCACACGGCTGGTTCGCGACTTACGATCGGCTTTATCTCTATGGATCTCGACCCGAGACTGATGACGAGATCGAAACCGAGTTTCTTCTCGATAGCGGCTACGGACACCGATACGAAGTCGGATTCATGAATGAGGATGACCGAGGTTGGTCATTCAACTACACCGAACATATGGTCGTTGAGAACTTCACGGTGCGTGCGGAGGCGGCCAACCGGTTCCTCGACCCCGCCAATGCCACCAGCACCGACCCCACTTTTGGGTTCATTCGACCGCCAGGTGGTGGTAACAACCTAGGTTCGGATTATCGGTTCTTCGATGTGGATGATACGTTCAACCACTTCAAGTACAAGAATTTTGAACTCAACCGAACCTGGCGTATGGAGCCTTACCACTACGGTGGCATCCTTGAGCCAATGATTGGTGTCAGATACATCAATCTGATCGATTTCAATCAGGATGAGCTGCTCAACACATTCGCCGACCTAACGTCGATCGCCGGTCAGATCTTCCCCGAAACACTCGTGCCCCAAGCCGTCGATCAACTATTGACTGACCAGTCAATCACCGAGAACGACATGCTTTTGGGACAGATTGGATTCCGCTACTTCAAGTACCGTCACCGATTCGTCTACATGGGCGACTTCAGGGTTTTCAGCGGGCAAAACTGGCAATCCAACGCACGTAATACTGAAGAACTGATCGTTGTTTACAACGACACGGCTGAAGTTGTGACCATCGGAGCTCCTGAAATTGTGATCGACAACGATGCTACCGACCCTGTCTTCGAGCGTAATAGTGAATTCGTTGTCGGGTTCGAAGTGCGTGCAGAGATTGGTTATCAGCTCACCAAGATGATCCAAGTCAGAACCGGTGTGACCGTTCTGGATATCGCGACGGGCGTCTGGCGGGGTGGTGAAACCCAGGGCCGAGCTCTTGGAGGTGATCAAGACCAAGATCTTGTCATGGTAGGGTTCAACTTCGGTCTATCGCTCAACCACTAGGCGACCGCCCAAGCGGACGGTCACTATCGGCCCAAACCAAAATAACAGCTCGGATGATTCCGAGCTGTTTTTCGTTGTATCTATGCTTGATTTCTCAGCGTCTAAGCCTTTACCTCGGCCGCTTCTCTCAATTCTTCAAGCTCAACAGTGAGCCGGTGCCTCAGAGGGCTCTCCGGTCGAAGCTCTTCTTCCAAGAGAACCTCAGCTTGTTCAAAAGTATCTTCGCTTCGTTGCGGATCATTCATAAGATTGCGGAACATCTGTTCCACGGTTGATTCAGTAAGCACCTTCTTGCTCCCATTGGGTCACAGCTACGTCCTGCGTCTCCGGAGTACCACCACCGCGAAGTCCGCCACCAGGATACCCTGATTCTAAATGCCGCCATCGCGGCTGCAAGATCAAATCAACCTTGTTACCCCCGACGCGTTTTGCAACCCTCGCGGTTTCACACCACCCAAGGAGGGAAACCATGCGTCTCTGGCTTAGCATCTTCGCGACCGCTCTCATCGTCCAAGTCTCGTTGGATGCCCAAACTCTCGCACCCAAGGCAAAATCTGCGACGCCTTCGGAAGATGAATTTGTGCTTCGCTACCAGATGCAGCCCGGGGAAACGCTGATTTATGAGGTGACCCATGTCGGAAAAACCAAAACTAGGGTCTCCGGCGAAGAAGA
>JBCCKZ010000404.1:0-5581 GCA_039027135.1 Planctomycetota bacterium | reverse complement strand
GCGCCATTGCTTTGCCTCCCCCTGCGCTGGATTCAGCGTCAGGTCCGTGCCGACCCGCGAAGACCGTGGGGCAGGTCGCCCCGTCGAGCCGACCTACCACGAACGGATGGTTTGGGGACAAGGGGATGGGTCGGGACTAAAGGTGGTGGAAACCGCCGTCGGTCGAGTTGGGGCTTTGGCCTGCTGGGAGCACTACAACCCCTTGGCTCGATACGCTCTGATTGCTCAGGAAGAGCACATCCACATCGCCCAGTTTCCAGGATCCATGGTGGGGCAGATCTTTGCGGATCAAATGGAGGTGGCGATTCGCCAGCATGCTCTCGAGGCAGGTGCATTCGTGATCAACGCTACCGGTTGGCTCACCGAGTCACAGAAAAAGGTGTTTGATCCGGAAGGAAGATTCAAGAAGGTGCTTCAGGGTGGGTGTTGTACGGCAATTGTCAGTCCCGAGGGGACGCATGTCGTGCCACCGCTTACTGAAGGCGAAGGAGTTCTGGTTGCTGATCTAGATCTCGCTTTGATAGCCAAAAGAAAACGCATGATGGATAGCGTCGGTCACTACTCGAGACCCGAGCTGTTGTCTCTTCTCGTTGATGATCAGCCCAAACCGACGCTACAACGACCGCGTGATCTGAACCAAATGCCGGTAGCTTGGCAAAGTTTCGCGAACGCTAGCGATTCGTCGGCGCCACAGATCGCCCAAGAAGCTGATCGACTTTCGAAGTCGCTTTCCGAAGTGGATGTATCATGACTACCGTTGAAACAGCCAACAGTGCCGAGCTAATCAATCGCTTGCAAACCGAAGGAGTTCGCCTCGTTCAAATCGGTGTGGGGGCACCAAGTCGACACGGAGGCGCTGGGCCATCCGATCATAAAGCCATGACCATCGATGGAACGACGTTCATGGCTCCAGTGCATACGACTCAGGCGAGTGATTCGCCCTACATCGCATTGCCTCCTGATTCCAATGGACGTAGCGAGGTCCAGTGTGGTGGCCAGTGGGTTGGAGAAGTGAGCTTCCCCAAACGCCCGGCGTTCTATGATTTAGAAACCGCCGATGGCATTCCCTATTGGAAGATTGCCACGCTACATTCCAGTGATGTGCTGGCTACGACCGTCTTTCAAACCTGTTTGCGGTACGAGAAGAAGTCGACCGCATGTAAGTTTTGTGCGATTGGGCGTTCTCTTCGCGAAGGTAGAACGATCGCTCGCAAGACGCCGGCTCAGCTCGCCGAAGTAGCTCGTGCCGCTGTCGAGTTAGATGGTGTCAAACACATGGTTATGACCACTGGCACACCCAATCGTACTGATCGCGGCGCTCGCGCTCTAGCGGATTGTGCACAAGCGATCCGCCGAGCCGTCGATCTGCCGATTCAGGCCCAGTGTGAGCCGCCGGACGACGATGCATGGTTCCATCGCATGCATGAAGCGGGCGTGGATACGTTGGGGATGCACCTCGAAGTTGTGAATCCTCAGGTGCGAAGAAGAGTCCTGCCTGGAAAGTGTGAAGTCACGCTCGAAGACTATTTTAGGGCTTTCGAGTCGGCGGTTAGCGTCTTTGGAAAAGCTCAGGTCACCACCTATATCATCGCGGGGCTCGGAGATACCGCCGAAGAGATCTTGCAGGTCTCGCGGCAACTGATCGCCCTCGGTGTTTACCCATTCGTGGTACCGCTCACGCCTATCTCGGGAACGCCTGTGCAAGACACGCCGGCGCCATCTGCCGAGATGATGCGATCAATCCTGCAACCGCTAGGAAGGATGTTGGTGGAAGCCGGAATGACGCATGATCAAGTGCGTGCTGGGTGCGCCAGATGCGGTGCTTGCTCTGCACTTAGCCGATTTGAAGAGGTAGCCAAGTGAGTGCATTCGATGTGGCGAGGACGGCCACCCATCAAGCGTTGGATTCGCCGAGGACCCGGCTTTGTTCGATTCGCTTCGCTGAAAAAGACTGGGAGCTGAGTTCCGCACGGCGAATTCGCCGTGAGGTCTTCGTGAGCGAACAGGGGATTTTTTCTGATGATGATAAGGATCGATTCGACGCAGTTGCTCTCAATCTAATCGCTGTTTTTCCATGTGTTGAGATCAACCCGACAACTCTGCAGGCAGGCAACACTGCCGCTGAGGAGGTGATGGGTACCGTGCGAATACACGGAGGTAGATTCCCTGATAAAGCGGTCCCGAGCAGCTCGCATGAACGGGTGTGGTGGGGATCGAGACTTGCTGTAGCGGCTGAAAGGCGTGGCTTCGTGACCGCTGCGACGGGCTTGATTCGCACGGCTGTTGCTTCTGCAGTCGCCTTGGGGTGTGATCGCTTCTTTGCTCACATACAACCGGCCAACCGCCGACTGTTTAAACGTGTGGGTTGGAGAGAGATTGAACTTGTGGAATTCGAGAATCGATCGCACTGGTTGGTTGAAGCGGATCTAAGTCAGTTTGATCCGAGCCAAGTTTTGAATGATGAGTTGATTAATCAGATTCGAAAGCTCACCGGGTCACCATTATCAAAGTCCCCTGCACTGTCGCATTTATCAAGTGATCTTTGCAGCATGGAGGTCGCGACAAGTGCCAGCACTTAAGACAGACATTCAATTCGCCATTGAACAGCTTGGTATCTCCGCTCATCAGAGCATCCGGGTTGGCGACGACGCGGCAGCAATCCCAAGAGATGATGGGTATGACCTCCTGGCATGCGAGGGCATGGATGCGGCCTTCGTGAGCGAGATGCCCTGGTTTGCTGGATGGTCGGCTGTCATGGTGAATCTTTCGGATATAGCGGCGATGGGCGGAACACCAACGGCTTTGGTGAATGCCATTTGGTCGAGTCAAGACGATGTGGCGGGACAGGTGCTCAACGGGATGCGTGATGCTTGTCAGGCATTTGGTGTTCCGATGGTTGGAGGACATACGAACCTTCACGCCGATTCGACCCAGTTGTCCGTTTCGGTGCTTGGGCATGCGAGGCATCTGCTAACGAGCTTTGATGCGAGGCCGGGTCAAAAACTTGTCATGGCTGTAGATCTGAGTGGGGCTTGGCGTGGTGGATACCCCTTCTTTGATGCGGCCACGTCAACAGAGCCTATGCGATTGCGAACCAATTTGAGTCTGTTGCCAGAGATTGCTCGAGATGGATTGGCAACGGCGGCAAAGGACATAAGTCAGGCTGGCATTATAGGGACAGCATCGATGCTAGCCGAGACTTCACGTGTGGGCATGCAAATTGATTTCGCCCATATTCCGAGGCCTGATAATGTTGACATGGAGAGATGGATGAAAGTCTTTCCAAGTTTTGGATTTCTACTGTCCACCGACGAAGAGAACGAAGCCGAACTAGTGCATCGTTTTCGATCGAATGATATAGCTGCGTCATGCATCGGCGTGATTGACAGATCTCGCCAAGTTGTCGTGCTAGGACGAGAGGACGATGATCCCGTTTGGGATTTTCAGCAACAAGTCATGACGGGATGTTAGGGATCACCTATCCAACCAACCAAATTCAAATGAGGCTGTGAAATGCCAAGTGTTCGCATGGAAGTTCGATGGCCCGACGACTCGGTGACGAGTCATATTTCGCCATCGACAATCATCAAGAAGTACTTCCAAGAAGAGGATGCTCTTGATCTGTCAAAGTTTGTTGAGCAAGCCGAAGCTGGTTTTGAACATGCGAATCGACGGGTTCAAGAGCGGTTCGGCTTCGTGTGCAGCCAGGCGACTGGCGAGTTGAACGCGATCAAACGCGTTGCGAAAGACATGAAAGAAGGATCTGTGAAGGTCCTTTCAGTCGCGGTTTTGGATTAGAGGAGCTTGTTATGGATCAGCCGTTAAAAAGGCTTTATGACGTTGTTGTCGTTGGTGGTGGGCAAGCTGGACTTTCGGCTAGTGTTTGCCTGTCAAAACATGGGGTCGATCACGTGGTGTTGGAACGAGATCGGGTTGCCGAGTCATGGCGAAGTCAGCGTTGGGATAACTTCTGCTTGGTTACACCCAATTGGCAATGCACGCTTCCAGATTTTGCCTATGACCAAGAGTATCGAGGCGATGACCCCGACGGATTCATGAAGCGAGATGAAATCGTCAAGTACCTGGAGAGCTTTCAGGATCAGTGCGGCATTCCTGTGTTAGAGGGAGTGGGAGTTGGCCGGGCAACACATGACGGGACGCGGTTCAAATTGTCATTGTCAAATGGCTCAGCTATTGAGTGCCAAGGTCTTGTCGTCGCAACGGGTGGTTACCACGTGCCGCGAATTCCTGACGCGGGCAAGGAGCTTCCCCCGTCCATCCATCAAATTCATTCTTCCCAATACAAGAATGCTGAATCGTTGCCGGATGGCCCGGTGCTGGTTGTGGGAACCGGTCAATCAGGTTGTCAGATCGCGGAGGATTTGCATCTCGAAGGAAGGGATGTCCACCTATGTGTTGGTTCGGCTCCTCGTTCACCACGTTTCTACAGGGGACGTGATGTAACCGGGTGGTTGGTCGACATGGGTGCCTATGCCGTGACGGTCGATGAGCATCCGATGGGCAAAGATGTCCGAAAGAAGACAAACCACTATCTGACCGGCCGCGACGGCGGCCGCGAGATCGATCTGCGGCGTTTTGCAATGGAGGGGATGCATCTTCATGGGCGCTTGTTGAAGGTCGAGGAAGGAGTCCTTGAGTTCGCAGATGACTTGAAGATGAATTTGGATGGTGCTGATGCCTCGGCCGAACGAATCAAGAACGAGATTGACAAGCACATCGCCGAAAGGGGAATTCAGGCTCCTGAAGGTCAACGATATACGCCTTGTTGGGAGCCAGAAGACCCAGGACGATCCCAAGTCCACTGCAGTGAGATCTCGAACGTGGTGTGGTGTACTGGATTCTCAAAAGATTACCGATGGCTTGAAGTTGATGCCCTCGATGACGATGGTGAGCCCCTCTATCAAAGAGGTGTGTCCACGGTTGAAGGCCTCTACTTTCTTGGGTTGCCCTGGATGCACACCTGGGGCTCCGGGAGATTTAGTGGCGTCGCGGATGACGCACAACACGTTGCCGGCCATCTTGCCAAATGGTTGCAAGCGACTCCACAGTACCAATCCTAGTCTACTTCCGATAGCGATTCTCGCGTCCACCAACGTAGCTGTGGGCCATCGAGGGTGTCTTCAAGAATTAGAAGTGCTGTTCGACTAAACCTGGCCGCTCGAATGGGACTGTTGGAGAGTCTCATGGAGGTAATGGCGGAACCTCCAGCTAGAGCGTTGTAGACATGAATGCTACGTGAATTTCTCGGGACAACAATCGTTCGTTCACCATCCGATGTCACGCCCGCGATTTCAGAATTCTGGGCACTCGGTGACGGCAATTGTTGAAGTTGCTCGACGTCCCATGTCGTCACCAGCCCATCTTGGTGCCCAGCGATCACTCTTGGTTCACCTTCCATTGGCATCCAAGTCAGGACGCTGGCGACTGCCAACCCTTCACTCAAGATCTTTGGTGCCGAAACTCGATCGCCGTTGATATTTCGCATGATTACAACACCGTCCTCATCGCTGGTCAGGAGCAATGAGTTTTGTGACGTAGCTGCCATGATCCAATTTGAGTG
>JBCCKZ010000403.1:0-5581 GCA_039027135.1 Planctomycetota bacterium | reverse complement strand
GTCGCGGCCGGTCCCCACGTGAGTAACATCATGTTGGCTTTCACCGAGCAGTCGACGTATTTCAACGGCTTGGGTAGCACTATCTTCGACAAGTAGAATCCGAGCCATGATTTCAGCCAATCTTTGTTGTGACAAACCTCTTAATGTCTAACCTAACCGATTCGTGAGGTTGTTGTCGCTTTAGAGGAGCCGTTGGCCTACACTTCGATACGTCGCAAGAGTCTGATCCATCCCAAAATTTGGTTCATCCCAAGCGTCTCGGCATCAGTCGATGTCTTTCGCCGTTTGATCCTCGTCTTGAGTGCCATGCGTCCGTCCAGATTGATCGTCCTATTTGCTTTGCTATCGCCCTCGTTGGTTGCCAACGATGCCAATAGTCCTGAGCCGAGAGCAAAGCGGCCCGATACGGATAAATCTGAGGCTTATAAAGCCGCCTTTGATATCAGTCTTGAACAGCTGTTTAAGGACAAATCCCTGGATTTGGGCGAACTGCGAAGTCAACAGGCGGCCGCGCGCAACGGAGGATCCAGTGCTGACAACGAAAAGGGCAGTCAAGGGTGGTCAAAGTTGATTTCAGCAGGATCGCTCGAGGAGGAAGTCAAACGCTTTCGAAACGAGTTTGACCAGGGCCTCGCTGCGATCGGGCCATTCAAGTCGGGCGGCTATCAGGATTCTCGGGTGCAGCTTTCAGTCTTGGCAACACTCTTCGCTGTGATTTCTGAGTACGACGAAGATGTCAAATGGAAGAAGCAAGCAGTTGAGATGAGAGTTCGGCTAGCAAGATCAGCCGGCAACTTTCGTAGCGGTTCGGTTCAGGTGTTCAACGAAGCGAAACAGAGAAGCGGTGACTTAGCTGACTTGGTTAATGGGGTAAGCTCCGGCAACGCGAGCGATTCGGACGAGAGTGTCGATTGGGTTAGCATCGCTGATCGTTCGGTTCTGATGGAGTACGCGGATCTGTTGTTGATGGACATGGAAGATGAGTCGTCGGATGCGGATTCAGTCTCCTCCGCTGCGGGACCGTTGGCTCGCCGAGCCGAGTTATTGGCAATGTTGGGTAAAGTGTTGGTCCAAGACGAGATGGATGATGCCTCGGACAAGGATTATGCATCGCTCAGTCTTGGCATGACTTCCGCTGCCACGGACGTGGCGAGATCATTGAGTATCGATGATTATGATTCCGTTCCGGCTTCGGTGGCAAAGATCCGCCAGAGTTGTTCCAACTGTCATGAGAGTTATCGATGAGTGTTTTGCTTGCGGAAAGTCCTTGGACTGTGGTAGCTATGCTTTTCGCTTCAGGCCTGCTTAGCGGTTTCGTTTGGCTTCAGACAGGACGTAAGCTTCTGCTATTGGTCGCAGCCGTAGCGATGTTACTCATTCCAGGCGCATTCTTTTGGGCCGATTCAGTCGAGACGGATCGAGAAGCGTTGACTCGCGTGATTCATGACGCGGCTGCAGCCGTTGAGCAGAACGATGCGGATCGAGCGTCGTCCTACGTTGCCGACGAATCCTTGGCAAACCGCGTTCGGCAAGAGATGGCCCGTTTCACTTTTGAGGTGGCAAAGGTGGGTGGGATTCGTTCGATGGAAATCATACCCGAGTCGATTCCCCCTTCGGCTCAAGTGACGGTATCGGCGCGAATACGCGTTAGCGGTCGTAACTTCAAGGATGTGAATGCGGCTCGCCTTTTAGATCTATCGTTTCAGAAACGTGATGATCGTTGGGTTGTCACTGAATATGATCACCGAGCCATTCTGGGAAACGACAGTCGAACTCGGGTCGTTTCGATGCCCGGTTCATGAACCTGTTTGGGCAGCACTCTTTGTAATTGGCTGGAATTCGTGTCGTTCAGTGCACTCATGGTTCTGTCCACAAAAAGTCAGGGTGCGATGAATTTCCTTTCGCGTCTAAACGCTCTGGCGTTCTTGCCGGACCCTTTCAGGCTCGGCAATTCGACGTGGCCGAAAAAGACCTCGCTCGCTAAGGACGACCAGCGCGATTCCAAGGCCCGTCATCAACCAGATCAAAACGATCTGTGCTGGCATAGACGTGCTCATTGATCGGTGAATGATCGTCCACGGTGCGTTGGTAATCTGCCATCCTGAGTAACTGAACTCGCGAAAATCGTTCGCATATCCTTCGAAAAAATACGGTACGAGCACACCCGCCGTCGCCAGCGTTATCGCTCCCGCTAGACCGATCTCAACACGTACCGATTGATATCTTCTTATGAAGCCAATCAGAACGTACGCTCCCACCGAATAAAATAGGATGTAGCTGGCTGAAAGAGTCATCGCATCGGATACGAAACGTACATCGCTACGACTGATGTCATTGCTGTGGAGCTCTTGAAATCGAAACAGGAGCAGACGACCGACCGAACAAATGGTCACAAGATGAGCCCCGGCGAAGACAAGGCCCGTGCCTGGTCCCGGAGTCAACCAGGTGAGGCAAACTCGTTCGAGAAATGTCTGTGGAAGCTCTCGGCTAATGCGAGCCGTCATGACTCCCGACTCGGCGGCTAGCATGGGTGTGGCACCTCCCCAAATGAGCATCAGAGTGATGAAGCCCAAAGCAAGCGTGATCGCTCCCGCTTCGACAGCGTAGATGCCGCTGGCAGCGAGGCCAACGCCTATCGTAGTGACCGCCATCAAGCTCCACCGAATCAGACTGCTTCGATTCTCAGTGCTTGGTTGTAGCTGGGTTGCCGCAAGTATCAAAGCGAAGATTCCTAAGCTAATTGATGCGATTGCACCCGCGATTCCAGTATGAATCGTCTCGAATGGGCTGAGTATCCACTCTCGCTCGAACAACGCGACAATAGCCGACCCCACGCCAAACTCGGTCAGCCCTAGCAAGAGAAGGAGTGGCAACAGCGTTGCAATTCGGCCTCGACGCGCGCTGGCCAATGGTGCAATCGCGATCGCAATGCAAACCAACAGCCAACCGGCCAACGCCAACATCAATACGGCCAGCAGCAAAGAATCGAGGGCAATCCCGCGAAGCGTGAATGCAAATGCCAAACAGGGCAACAACGCCACGAAGTACAGCATCATCTGTAGCACTGCCGTTGCCGTCTTTCCCCATACGATTTGCCACGGTGACATGCTGGTGATCGATAGCAATTCCAAAGTGCCGTCATCAATCTCTGATTCCACGGATCGATGGGCGGAAAGTGGAACAATCAGCAGCATCGGAACGCCAAGCGTCGCCAAATAGGCGTAAAGCATGGGTTTAGCCGACGGCTCAGTATAGATTCCCGGCATGAGCATTAACGAACCGGCAACGGTCACGCCGAAGGCAACCAGCAACAGGATCGAGAAGGTGATCAGAAACTGGCGGCTCTTGAGAGCCTGGCGTGACTCCTTGATCAGAACGGCGTTGGTTTGGTCAGACCATGTTTGGCACTGATCATCAAGTCTTTTTAGGTGCCTCGCAATGAAGCCAACGTTCATCGATTGTTGATCGGCGATGTCCCTATTCAAATGAAGGTCACCTGGTTTTTGGAGCCACGCTGAAGCAAAGTCCTTCGCCACCAACGATCATCCCAGTTGAACATTAGGGTATCGAGTCGACGATCGGTCGGCTCGTTCGTCGGGTGGATCATCCACTCTATCGAAGGTTGCCAGATGACTAGATTTGCTGGGCATGACTCGGCAATGCGTGCACAGTGGGGATGTCCGATCTTGGCAGCATTTCCGGCGGTGATGTGATACCACATCTGGTCGCATGAGAGTGCGCCGCCGGCAACTTGCATCGCATTCAAAACAGCTTCTCGTGCAACGCGAACCATGCTTCGCTCGTAGCCGGCGCCGATGTCGCTGCCGAGAGCAATGGACACCTGATGTTGATGCAGAGTTGCTGCATTCATGCTTCCACTATTGAGAAATCGGTTGGCTGTGGGGCAATGAGCAATGATACTGGAGCGTTCACTCAAACGCTGGCAGTCTTTGCCATCGAGATGAATTCCATGTCCCAAGAGAGATCTTGGTCCCAGCAGCCCCGCTTGGTCATAGACATCGACGTAGGTCATCCCGAAGAGGCGTTCAACCTCTTTGCACTCATCGGTATTCTCGCTTAGGTGGGTTTGTACATGGCTGTTAAATGATTTGGCGATCTTAGCGGCCTGCTGCATCAATTCCATCGAGCACGTGATGGCAAAGCGAGGCGTGATTGCATGCCGTACGAAATCATTCGCTTCAAAGTCTTGGCATAGACTTGATGCGTTATCAATTAGCGATCCTATTTCTCGGAGCAGACCGGCGGGACCGTTCTGGTCCATCAGGACTTGTCCCACAACGCCAAACATTCCTGCCTGATCAACGACCTGCATGGCTGCCTTCGTCCCCTCGTGGTGAACCGTCGCGTAAGCAGCAATCCCAACGGTTCCAACACGCAGTAAGTCTTCAACAGCCGCTTGCGTGACGCCGCGGGCGTAGTCCACGTCATGCCACTTCATTTCGGCCGGGAAAGTGTGTTGTCGCAACCAGTCAAGAAGCGGCAGCCCGAATGCACCGATAATGGGAAATTGTGGCAAGTGCAGATGAGCATCAATCATCCCAGGTGTGATCAGGCATCCCGGACCACCAAAGTCAGCACTCGGTGTGACTTCGTCCCAGTGGATTTCTGTGATAATCCCCTCGCTGACTTTCAGCGTTCCGTTTCGGAGCGTGCATCTTTGGTTGTCATCGTCGGCAACCAACAG
Source organism: Planctomycetota bacterium (assembly GCA_039027135.1). Classification (GTDB taxonomy): domain Bacteria; phylum Planctomycetota; class Planctomycetia; order Pirellulales; family Pirellulaceae; genus Rubripirellula. Next base: position 876 of record JBCCKZ010000403.1, on the reverse strand, counting down.
CACTCCACTGACAATCATCGCGACCGCTCGGATAAGGAATTGAAAGAGTAGTTCGGGTTGATTGAATCATCCCCCAAATTTCCTCACGCTGACCTTCGTTGAACTCGGGAAATCCTCAGGAATGTCCGTGAGTAGCACTTTGCCCGTTGCCGCCCACTCAGTGCCACGCCTCATGAGGGTGATGAACCCCACACATTCCATAGAACCATCGTTGTCGCCGAGCACAGTGTGAAAGACTCTGCCTTTGTTGTAATCAATGGTCATGACAACGGGTTCGTGTCGACCTGTTCCTTTGAATTTAGGATTCGCATACGCCGTCGCTAGAATCGACATGTTGTTAGCTGGGCCACGCAGTTTCTGATAGAGCTCGTCGTTGGCATGCATCCATGTCTTAGGCAGTCCTTTCATGATTGGATGTTCGCCGTCTCGAACAACGACTTGGTACTCGTGCTTGGGCCCATGTGATCCACCGCTACCCTTGCTTTCATCGCGTACAGTATTGCCTTCTGCGTCGATGTAGACGTATGGACCAGATGCCTCGTTGCGGCCTCCCCAACCTCCAAGGCCGATCATCTCGTTGTACTCTTTCCATTCCGGGAATGAGTTGTCCGCAGCATGCACGACAACCAAGCCGCCGCCATTGGAGATGAATGATTCGAATGCTTTTTGGGTTGCCTCGGGCCACGGCGCTGCTTTCCAGCCAAAGTTGGTCAAAACGACATCGTATTCCGAAAAGTTCGGCGTGAAATCCGTGTCCGCCTTTGGATTTTCGAGAGCTTGATGGGACTTCCCATCGTTGAGCGGGTATTGCTCAAGAAGAAAATCTCCTCGCCAAGTAAATCGCGTTCGCTCTACATCAACTTCGAAAGCACCGTC
>JBCCKZ010000402.1:0-5599 GCA_039027135.1 Planctomycetota bacterium | reverse complement strand
GGCGTTGACACAAATGAACACCGTGTCGCTACGCCTGAACAAAGAGCCGAGGTTCGCCATCAATTAGGCATTGATGACTCAACATCATCTGAAGCGATTGCGATTCTATTCGTTGGACGCATTTCTCATCACGCCAAAGCGCAACCCTATCCGTTGTTGGTGGCGGCACAGCATGCCGCGGAACAATTCAAAGAAAAGAAAATCCATCTGATCTTCTCCGGCTGGTTCGCAAACGAACACGTACGACTAGCCCTTGAAAGTAGTGTGCGGCGTATCGCACCTTCGGTTCAGCTTCACCTGGTCGATGGCCTCGACACCTGGTGGCGACATCGAGTTTGGGATGCCGCCGACATCTTTGTCTCGCTGGCCGATAGCATCCAAGAAACGTTCGGTCTGACTAACTTGGAAGCGATGTCACGAGGCTTGCCCGTTGTGGCGACCGATTGGAATGGTTACCGCGATACCGTGACAGATGGTCTGACGGGCTTCTTGATTCCAACGCATATGGTTCGCGAATCGACCAGCGACGCGACGGCTGAGTTACTACTTGGTTCGATCAACTACGACCAGTTCTTAGCACGGATAGGCCAAACAGTGGGTGTGTCAACAACCGACGCCTGTCAACGAATCTCCCAACTGATCTCGGACGCCTCACTACGCAATCGCTTTGGTCAAGCCGGAAGAGAGAGAATACTTGGCCGATTTGATTGGGCTACCGTCATCGGCCTTTACGACACGATGTGGAAACAACAGCGCGACCAACGGGCCGTCCATCAACGTGCTGAACTGCAAACAAGCGTTGCAATCTCCACAGACCTAACCTCATCGAGAGCCGGTACTTCAAGCCTCGATGCCAAGAACGCGACTCTTGATGCCGTTGCCATTCGCGGTGGCGTACCCCATGCCCAGTCGATTTCGCCGGCCAAGTACCCGCCGGTGCAACACACCTTTGAGGGCTACCCGACCGAATGGCTTGACGGCAGGACTCATGTGACTGCAGCGTCTTCCAGCCGATCTCGTGTCATTGGAATCATCGGAGATCGCATGCTCAATCATTCTCCCGGTGATCCCGCCGACGGAGGAAGATTGACCGAGGTTAGCGAAATCCGATCACTGCTCAGCTTGTTTGACCAAGGGTTATCCATCGCAGAGGCTCAATCAAAGTGGTTCTCAACTCAAAATGAGCATGGCCATATCGAGGAGATTCACTCTTTTCGTTCAACCGTCGCATGGATGTTAAAATATGACCTACTCCAGGTGGTTGCGTCATCGAATGTGACCTCTGCCGAATCAAAACACGCCCACGCCAAGCCACGACTTTCCTTTGTCACAACTTGCAAGGGCCGGCTCAACGACCTCAAGAACACACTCCCAAGGATGGTCGAACAAAGCGGTTGCGAGGTTGTCGTTGTAGATTACAACTGCCCCGAAGGTACTGGTGACTGGGTCAGAGAAAATTACCCATCAGTCGTATTGGTCCGTGTTCCCGATGCTCAGGTATTCGACCGCAGCGACGCCAAGAATCGTGGCATCGACGCTTCAAGTTCCGAGTGGACTTGCCTGATTGATGCCGACGTTGAGCTTGAGCCAGATTTTGTCAACTCCGTTTCGCCAATGCTTCGTCCAGGCTACTTCTTCCGAAGCAGTCATCCTGGCGAAGGCACCGGAGGAACGTTCATTTGTCTTCGCGAGGACATTGATCGCGTTGGTGGCCACGACACTGTATTCCAGGGCTGGGGTGAGGAGGACGACGACTTGATTGACGCGCTTCGTTTTTCGGGACTGACCTCAGAACGTTTTCCTGCCTCATTAATCCGTCATCGCGACCACACCGATGACGCGAGAACTCAATTTCATACCGATGAAGATCGCAGGCATAGCCACATGGTCAATCGCATTTATCGAAGCAGCAAATGGGATCTCGCACGTCTCTCGGGGGTCGTGCCACCCATTGAACAACGCAGAGCGCTCTATCAGTTGGTCAGTGACCAAGTGCGAGGATTAATTGCCGATGGCAAACCGGGCGTCATTCGCTTGGATACGGGAGGAATGCGGTGGACGCCGGTGGCTTCAACGAGTCGCCGCGTCCTGGAGTACACCGTGGCTCCTTCTGCAACGGACACCAGTGGAACCTATGAACCCAGCCACCAGCCAAAGAGCTGATGGCCTGTTTTAGTAGCCATTCCAAGCCGACACGAGCTCTTTGTTTGCGGCTATCATTTTGGGTTCGCTTCGCAAGCAACGCATTGAATCCAAATGGGCCAAGAGCTGCCATCTGCAAATATACGTCTCGGCAAGACTCCGCCAAAGGTAGTGGTTGTGGGTTCGATCAACATGGACCTTGTGATCAACTGCGATCGGATCCCTCGTCCGGGAGAGACGATCATCGGCCAAACGTTGCAGGAATTCGGTGGCGGCAAAGGCGCCAATCAAGCTGTCGCCGCCTCAAGAATGAATGCAGCGGTTCGGATGCTAGGTGCCGTCGGCGACGACGGTTTTGGTAACCAACTGCTAGAAAATCTGAAGAGCGATCAAGTGGATGTCAGTGAGATCGATGTTCAGCCTGGTACTCCTTCGGGCACAGCCATTATTAACGTGCAATCAGATGGCGAGAACGCGATCACGGTCATCCCTGGCGCGAACGGCAGGGTGACGCCAAGCGACATTCGCAAGAATGCAGCGGTCATTGAATCCGCCGATATAGTGATGCTCCAACTAGAGATCCCACTGGATGCCGTCATTGAATCGATACTCATCGCAAGATCGACGAAAACGCGAGTGATGCTTGACCCCGCACCGGCCCCATCAGAAGTTCCCAGCCAATTGTTGGGTGTCGATCTCATCTGCCCAAACGAATCTGAAGCCGAATCGTTGGTGGGCATAGCCGTTGACTCGATCGAAAGTGCCAAGTCGGCATCCAAGAGGCTTCATCATTTGGGAGCCGCCAACGTGATCATCACTTTGGGTTCTCGGGGTTGCTTTTTTAGTGATGGAAACACGACCAAGCATTTCCCAAGCTGGGCCATCGACACCGTTGACACGACGGCCGCGGGCGACACATTCGCGGGAACGTTAGCCGCCGCTTGGATGCGAAGCGGAGATCTACAAAAAGCAATCCCGATTGCCTGTGCGTCGGGCGCCTTGGCCGCTTCTCGGTTGGGTGCACAGGCGAGTATCCCGTCCCTCAGCGAAGTCGAATCATTTCTTTCGGAGCAATAGAAGACAATATGCAAATCAATCTAGTTCCTTTGACTCATTTTCGAGTTGATCGGGTGTTCCCCCGACCGCGTGGTTTTGAGTCTTCCTCACTCACCACCTTGCCATCCCTCCTCGACTCCCCTCACCGAACGAGGTTGAAACTCACCTGTCTACTCACGGCAGCACTCGTTGTGATAACCGGCTGCTCGAGTTCGTCCACGGACACATCTTCAACACCAACAGACGTTAGTGGTGACGCCGACCGTCCCCGCATCGCTTTGGTCATGAAGTCGCTGGCCAACGAGTTTTTCTCGACGATGGCCGACGGCGCAAAAGAGCACCAGGCTGAGAACTCCGACACTTACGATCTTTTCGTTAACGGTATCAAAGATGAACGCGATCTCTCTCGGCAAGTTGCGTTAGTCGAAGAGATGGTTGCAAGCGGTGTCGATGCGATTGTGATCGCTCCCGCTGACTCGAAAGCACTCGTTCCCGCACTTCGTCGTGCCAAGAACCAAGGCGTTTCTGTCATCAATATCGACAACCGGCTCGATACGGAGATTCTCGCCAAGGAAGAAGTTCAAATCCCTTTTGTTGGTCCCGACAATCTTGCCGGCGCGAAGGCTGTTGGCGATTTCCTCGCCAACAAGCTGAGCAGCGATAGTAAGGTCGCGATCCTTGAAGGCATTCGAACTTCGTTCAATGCCCAACAACGCCTAAAGGGATTCGAAGCTGCCATGAAAGACGCGGGAATCGAGATTGTCGATAGCCAATCTGCCGAATGGGAGATGAGCCGCGCCAACACAATCGCGTCTTCAATGCTCAGCGAGCATCCGGAAATCGATGCGATTCTTTGCGCAAACGACTCCATGGCCTTGGGTGCGATAGCTGCGGTCAAAAATGCGGCTCGCGAGGGTGAGGTTCTTATCGTTGGATTTGACAATATCACGGCCATCCAACAAGCCATACAAGATAAGAAGGTATTGGCCACCGCCGATCAACACGGCGACCAACTAGCCATTTACGGAATTGAAGCGGCATTGCAAAGCGTCATCGATGGCACCGAGCCCACCGATGTTGAAACTCCCGTCGATCTGATCACCGCTGATACTCTTGGAGAATGAACGATTTTTCGCTTGAGACGATCGGGCTGACGAAACGCTACGGTGATGTTGACGTTCTTGATGGTGTCTCAATCACTTTTAGCGGAGGTGAGATCCACGCCTTACTTGGTGCTAATGGCGCCGGAAAATCCACGCTGTGCAAAATCATGGCGGGCCTAACACCCGCCTCCAAGGGATCAATGCGATTAGCCGGCAAAGAGTTCAATCCGACCGACAAAGTCGATGCCGAGAATCATGGAGTCGAGATCGTCCAGCAGGAGCTTAATCTCGTGGGCACGCTAAGCGTCGCCGAAAACCTCCTGCTATCGCGGCTTCCCAATCGAGGTGGTGTTCTTCGCGTCAAGCCAATGCATAGGCAGGCTCGAGCCATCCTCGATCGCTTTGGTCTTTCGGATGTCGGGACGCACACGGCGGTCCGGCGACTCGGAATAGGGAAACGACAGATGCTCGAAATTGCCAAAGCGCTGTCGAGAGACTGTCGGTTGCTGATTCTCGATGAACCAACGGCCGCCTTGTCCGATACTGAATCACAATTCTTGTTCAAAACGCTCGCATCGCTTCGAGAGCAAGGTGTTGCCATCGTTTACATCAGCCATCGGCTTGAAGAGGTAAAGCAAATCTCAGATCGCCTAACCGTGCTGCGTGACGGCCAGCGTATTTCAACCGTCGAAACCAGAACCGTATCGACTGATGATATGGTTGACCTAATGAGTGGTGCGACGAATACGAACAAATCGACTGAGCATCGCTGCTACACAAGAGACCAGATAGCCCTCACGGTGGATTCGATTTGCAACGGCCCCGTTCAGGATGTCTCATTGAAGGTCAAACGCGGCCAGCGTCTCGGGATTACGGGGCTGGTCGGTTCGGGTCGAACAGAGCTATTGCGAGCCATTTTTGGTGCCGACCATGCAGCCTCTGGCACCATACAAGTGGGTGATGGCTCCACGGGAAGGTTCAAGCATCCTTCTGAAGCGGTGAAGGCGGGCCTTGCTATGGTCACGGAGGACCGCAAAGAGAACGGGCTCTTGCTGAGTGAGAGCATTCGCGTCAACGCCACAATCGCAGCCCTAAAAAAGCGATTCACCCATAGTGGCCTCATAAGAAAAAGGATGGAGAACCGCGAGGTTGAGACTCAACGAAAGACGCTCGACTTGCAATGTGTTTCAATCGAACAGCCCGTGGGTCAATTGAGCGGTGGGAACCAGCAAAAAGTAGTCGTCAGCAAGTGGCTTCTTCGTGACGCGGAGGTCTTCCTGTTTGATGAACCAACGCGC
>JBCCKZ010000401.1:0-5603 GCA_039027135.1 Planctomycetota bacterium | reverse complement strand
GGGCTCTCCTATTACCAGCGGCATCAAACACGATGCCTTCCCTTCCAAAAAACAATCAAACCCATAGATAAATTCCATGTTCAAGTCAGCCATTCGAAGCACCTTCGCCGTCATCGCCCTTGCGACAGTCTTCAGCGTCGCCGCGCCCCAAACCTCCAACGCAGGTGGATGGGAGTGGAACAAACCACTCAACAAGCGAGTCGGGCACGCTTTCTACACCTCAAATCGAAATGCGAATTTCCAAAAGCGGCAGCACCGAACCAACTATCGCTACTCCACGCCGTCGCGTCGCTATTCGAGCGGCTCGAAAGCTCAAACACCGATTTACGGTACCGCTGATTTCTTCGGCTTTGGCACTCAGAATGGCTACCGAGTCAATCGCGGTTTCGGGCTCAACTACGGCGGGTTCTAAGCCGCGATGGATTGGATGACTTACAGATGCCTAAAGTAGCTTCAAGTATTCCAAAACCGCGCGTCGCTCATCCAGCGACAAGACGCTTGGGTAATCATGGCCTGAGTTACTTTTTCCAAATCGACGAGTATCGAAGAAGCTTCGTCGGTAGGCCGGATCAGGATGTTCAATGGGAACCCGATCGGCAGTCTCAATGGTGAGACCAACCTTTTTTGGGTTCATCGCTTCGTTAGTGCGTCGCCAGATCGTGGGACGTTCCTCCGGGTGTAGAACACCCCATAGTGTCGGAACGCTGCCATTATGGAAGTACGGCGCTGATGCCCAGATGCCGTCGAGTGGAGGTGCAACGTATCCCTCTGGAGCGACGAGGGTCGACTGCTCATTTGATTCGCCAGCGTGAGCAAACCAGCTGTTGGCGTAAATCTGCCGACCCTCAACCGTCAAAGCGCGATGGCGAACTGGGTCAGTACCAATTTCGTCGATCGCAACCATGCGACTGGGATAGGACCATTCTCCACCACCGCCGGTGTCGTAAGTTCCGTGGCAGTGCGAGCAATTGTCGTTGAAGATCACCTCACCTCGCTCCGCCAAGGATAAGTCGATAGAGCCTTCGAATTTAGGAGGCTCCAAAGATTCTAGGTACGCTCGGACATCCCGAAAGTTGTCCTCGTGCTCGCGAAAGAACAACGGACCGTTCTCAGGAATCAACGTGAATTGCATGAGGCCACGGTGGCCTTTCTGGGCGAAGCCATCGATGTAGAGGTAAGGTCGCTTGCTAAAGTGCCACCATGGCGGTGCGTCCATGTCATGGTGAGTGAAAGCTTGAGGGGGGGCATTAACCAAATTCAGTTCCGAATCGCGATTGCTCATCAACCCCATGCCAAAAACAACCGCGTTCGTTGTCCCGTGGGTTGTACCAAGAGGAATGAACACGGATCCCAAATCCATTCGGGAAAGTGGCTTTGAAATTCGAAACTTGGTGCTCCGTAGCTCTTCGGTCATTGTCTGCAGACCGAACGCGTTGTTGGGCGCTCCGGCTGTGGGCGTGCCATAGACTTTCCCACCATGGCATGAAAAACAGTTCATCGTCCACCGATTTTCGCTATCGACGACGTACTGCAGCGGCTTTCCTGAATCGTCACCGGGTCGGGTGGTCAGTCCATACCTTTCGAAAGCCATCTGTCTGCGTTCTTCGACGCTGGCCGTCTCAGCCTTTTTCCGCAATGGTTCCGGCCAAGACCTCCAGACGTTGTCGAAAGTCTCTTGGTCGTAGTCACTCGTCAAAACTGGAGTCTCGGTGAGAAACCGATAGCCCCTTTCGGCGGACGGCTCGTACGCATCTTCAATTCGTTCGCCCCGAACTTCCGTGGGCAATATCGCCAACGCGAAGAGGCAGATCGTTAGGAGCTTTTCAGGGCCTATGAAACGGGCGCCTATGAAACGAGGGCTCATGAAACGAAAAATCCAAGAATCAATCGGGTGGGTGGCTGACTTTCAATTTGTCGTCGTTTTTCAGCCTAACTGTAGACCGTTCGCCAAGAACGACCTTCACCGACCCGAATTGGTGGATCTGGCTAGCCCGCGATTTCAGCTGTTCTCCGATTCGGTTTCGCGTGATCCAAACGAATTTTCGGGTGTCGCCAGGCTGTCTGTGAGGGTAAACACGCTCGACGGGTAACTCGTAGGGGCCTCGTGCGACGCAAGTTAAATAGGCTGATTCGAGCTCTGTAAGACCGCCCTTAGACATCATCGCGTCTGACTCGATCAGGCCCGCCTCCATGGCAATGGGATAGTAGGTCTCGGTCGATACAAATTCAATCGCTGACCGCCAGTCTTCACCGCGGCGTGTGATGGCACTCGGGGCGGTCACCAAGCTTTCGAGATTGCCCTGGGCGGAAGTTAGACCAAGCAACCACAAAACGGCGACCGGCCATCGAACGGGGGGCGAGCTGGATTCAACCGCCATCGACACCAGACATGCGAAAACGGGAAGCAGTGAGATGAGATACCGGCGATGCCAAAGATGGATCCAGTCCATGTTCGATAGAAACCAAAGTCCGCCCACCGAAAGGATGATTAAGAGAATGGACAGGTACACCGATGCCTTGTTGATGTTCGGTGAAGAGTCCTTGTGTGCGAAAATCAGGACGCATGAAGGCAGGATCAGGAGCCATGTCCAAGGCCACAGGCTTGCGATCGAGTTCCAACCGCCCGCGGTCGCAAAACTCGCCCAGCGATCACGTGCGATCAGACTCGGCCAAACGTAAGTCATCACAATGATCAAGATTGCCAGGACGGCGACAATCGCGATCACCCAGGGCACTTTCGCCGACGGATTGTCGACACCTTGGACTTGCTGAGCTTGGTTGCCAGGACGAAAGGATTGGTTGCGAATAAGCCAAGATCTTCCGATGCACCAGGGCAAAAGGACGATGACAGCGGTTGGCTGCATCGAGACCGCCACCGCCGTTGCGATCCACATGACTCGTGCTGAACCCACGACCGCCAACGTTGCTAAAAGCACGACGGTTCCGTACGGACGCAGTTCAGTGCCAAAGAAAATGGCATTCGACTCAAAAGCTAGCACTCCACCGGCCGCCAGTGCTGCAGCGAGGGAGTACTTGCGTGCCAGCAACAGCGTGATCAGCCCGCAGGCTGTTGACGTGGTCAACACGCTGATCAACCGCAAACCAGACTCGCTATCACCCGCGATACCCTTGAACCCCCAAAGCGTCCAAAACCAAATTGGCGTTTGATTTCCAATCGCGGCTCGTTGACTGACGTTTCCAAACGAGCCCCAGACCGTCCATGCCGAATGAAGTTCATCGAGCCAAAAGCTCTCGTCGCATCCGGGCCACCTCACCGCGGCCGCCGCACAGGTGACCATCAACGCCAGCATCCACGTTCGATGTTGCCCGGTTATGGACGATGGCGGGTTCAAAGATCGGTCGATAGAGCATCAAGGACTACGAAAATGACAGGGTTGCTTTTATAGTCTGCACGGCATCTGAGCCGCAGGGGGAGGCGTACGGCGCGTCCCCCTGCGGCTCACTATCGTCTAATCACTCAAAGATCACCGATTTATCAACACGATGGAACAACCAATCGCCATACAACGAGTCGATGCTCGAGATGGGTCGGCCAACATCCTCGAGAAGCTTCGTCGAAAGCTATCACCGGATGGCAATATCGTTTCGCCTCGCGGACGGGCGCTGACCGAAGAGGTTTTCGGGGCTCCGCTGACGCCCATCGAGGTGGTCGACCGTATTTGCAATGAAGTTCAGTCCAACGGCGACCAAGCACTTTGCCATTACACCAAGGCTCTCGACAAAAAAGATCTATCACCCGAAGAACTACGCGTTCCGCAAGCTGACTTGGAAGCCGCTCACGCGCGGGTTGATCGTGATTTGCTCGAGTCCATCAAGCGAATTCGTGACAACGTTGCCGAATTCCAGAGGGCAATCCTGCATGAAGATGTCACGATTTCCCCTCGACCCGGTGTGATGTTGACACAGAGATACGTTCCGCTCAAACGCGTCGGCGTTTGCGTTCCAGGTGGCGCAGCGGCTTACCCATCGACGGTGCTGATGACAGTCGTTCCGGCACAGGTGGCTGGCGTCGACGAGATCGCTGTGGTCGCCCCGCCAACGCCTTTCGGCGCCTACAACGATGTCATGCTGGCGACCTGCCATGAGCTAGGTGTGACCGAGGTGTATCGGATCGGTGGCGCACAAGCGGTTGCGGCAATGGCCTACGGGACGGACACGGTTGCTGCCGTGGACAAAATCGTTGGCCCGGGTTCACTGTTTGTGGCGCTTGCAAAGAAACAATGTTATGGCGTCGTTGATATCGACTCGTTTGCCGGTCCTTCTGAAGTCATTGTCATTGCTGACGACTCTGCGAATCCGGAATACGTTTCGATGGATTTGCTCGCTCAAGCCGAACATTCGCCCGGGTCCGCGATTCTAATCACATGGGACGAATCCATGCTTGACCGTGTCTCTGAATCGCTCTGGAAGCAGCTCGCGGATCTTGAGCGATCAGAATTGACGATTGATTCGCTAGAGGCATTCGGAGCCATGATTTTGGTGCGAGATGCCGACCAAGCTTGCGAGTTGACGGATCTCTTCGCTCCCGAACACCTTCATATCGAAACGGAAGACCCTGAATCGCAGATTGCAAAGATTCGTAATAGTGGTGCTGCGTTCTTGGGGCATCACACGCCCGTGGCATTGGGAGATTATGCAGCGGGACCATCGCATGTTTTACCGACGGGAGGGACTTGTACTTGGGCGGCCGGGCTTTGCAGCAACAGCTTTTTGCGAAGTGGGAGTGTGACGCAGTTTGATTCCGGTGCACTGAAGAAAATTGGGCCGGATGTCGTGCGTTTAGCCGAAAAGGAAGGGCTCACGGCACATGCGAAGAGCGTCAGCTTGCGGATGCAAGATGCATGAGCCGAAAGTACTGGCTCACGACGACTCGGTTTTCAACGGCTATTACCCGAGGCATCGCTCGACGTTCCCATTGGGCTCAAGATGAGTCGTTGTCAGCCGGAATACCAAACAGATTGGAGAACGAATCATGGAATCACTAACGGCTAAACTAGTTGATCTCAATGCACGACAAATTCGTCCGGTGAGGATGACCTGGCAAAGCGGTGTTATTGAGTCCATCGAGCCGGCAGCTGATTCCGACGCGGCAACATTCATCTTGCCTGGATTCGTGGACAGTCACATTCACATTGAATCTTCAATGTTGGTGCCTTCTCAGTTTGCACGGATGGCGGTGCGGCATGGTACGGTCGCCACGGTGAGTGATCCCCATGAGATTGCGAACGTGCTCGGTCTTGAGGGTGTGCATTTCATGATCGATGACGCGGCCAAGGTTCCGTTCAAGTTTTTCTTCGGAGCTCCATCCTGTGTTCCGGCAACTCGCTTCGAGACCGCCGGCGCGGTCTTGGGCTCTGAGTCCATCAAAGCGCTGCTCGACCATCAGGGGATTCACTACCTCGCCGAGATGATGAACTATCCCGGCGTGCTTGGTGGTGATCAGGAAGTTGTGGCCAAAATTACAGCGGCATTGGATCGCGGGATGTTGGTTGATGGGCACGCGCCGGGACTCAGAGGTGCAGATGCTCAAAAGTATTTTGAGGCGGGTATTTCGACGGATCATGAGTGCTTCACGCTCGAGG
>JBCCKZ010000400.1:0-5611 GCA_039027135.1 Planctomycetota bacterium | reverse complement strand
GATCTGTCGGACCACCTCATCAGCACAACGACGAAAAGACATCTCTGAAGAGTCCTTCTCGTGAACCATCCCGTCGGTCAGCGTAATCTTGACGCCGATCATCGGATGACCCTTAATCGGACCAGAAGTGAACGTCTCCCGCATACTCGACTGAACGGCCGAGACAAACGAAGCCGGCAATCGTCCACCTGTGATCTGACTTTCAAAAACGAAATCTTCAACAGAGCTTTGTTCCAAAGGTTCCATTCGCCCTGCAATCTCAGCGAACATTCCTTGACCACCATTCTGTTTCTTCAATCGATGTTTGAAAGCGACGGACTTTGTAGGTCGTTCGCGATAAGTCACACAGGGATCTCCCACGTGACAGGGACAACCGAGTTCATCCGAGAGCCTTTCAAGATAGACATCCAATTGCAACTTTCCGATTCCTGCGATCTGAGTCTCACCGGTTTCCAAATCCGTCAAGACATGGAAGGTGGGATCTTCACGTCGGAATTGATCCAGAAGCTTGGCAAGCTTATCCGTGTCTTCACGCCGCTCGGCTTCGATCACTAGTCGGACGACTGGAGGAGCGACGACGATATTCTCCAAAAGGAGATCAGGACCGTCACTCACAAAGGTGTCTCCGCTAGCGCAATCGACGCCAATAACAGCAATGATGTCACCAGCTTCAGCCGCTTCGATCTCTTGTCGTTTGTCACTATGGACGCGCAACAGACGACCAAAGCGAACCGCGTCACCGGTACGAACATTCTTAAGCTTCCAACCTCGCTCAAGCTTTCCTTGATAAAGACGAAGATAAGTCAGTTGACCAAACTTCTCGATGACAGTCTTAAAGGCCATCAATACCGTCTGACCGTTCGCGTCTGCAGACAAAGCTACAGTTCGATCATTATCGACTTGTTCTGCATGAATCAACCTTTCTTGAGGTGAAGGCAAATAATCGCAAATCGCATCCAACACACATTGGACAGCGACATTTTTAAACGCACTAGCCAGTAGCACCGGTGTGATACTCCTGGCAATGGTCTGACTTCTTACGATTTCCTGTATCGACTCGATGGCGGGTTCTTCGCCTTCACAAAGTGTCTCAAATAGACGTTCGTCAAGGACAGACAATCGCTCGAGCATCTCGCATCGCGCTGACATAGCTTCTGACACGAGTTCGATGGGAATATCCGCTAATCTGACGTCAGCACCGTCTTCTCCATCGAAGAAGACCGCTCGCATCGAAATCAGATCGACGACCCCAACGAATGATTCGCCACTACCAATCGGTATCTGCAACAGGATGGGATTTGCGTTGAGGCGTTCCACCAGCTGTTCGACGACACGTTTGTAGTTAGCCCCAATGCGGTCCATCTTGTTGATAAGAGCAATCCTGGGAGTTCCATAGCGACGCATTTGACGATCAACAGTGACCGTTTGGCTTTGAACGCCACCAACGGCGCATAGAACCAGCACGGCACCGTCAAGCACGCGGAGACTACGCTCAACTTCAACCGTGAAATCGACGTGCCCGGGTGTATCGATGATGTTGATATGGTGACCTGTCCAGTCAACGGTGGTCGCTGCGGATGCGATCGTGATTCCACGACGCTTTTCGATTGGACTGCTATCCATCGTGGCACCGCCATCGGTGCCATGCACTTCGCGCATCGAGTGGATCTGTCCACAGTAATAAAGCATGCGTTCACTCAGCGTCGTCTTTCCGGCATCAATGTGAGCAGAGATTCCAACGTTCCGAAGCTGGTCTAAATTTCGATTCCTTTTGTTTTCCATGATGGAGCATTCTGTTGAGATGAATTGGGCTAGTCGTGCCTGATCAACGCGAACTCCGATCGTGAGCGGTGCTTATTCGCTGCTCATTGAGCGGACCAGGAGGTTGTGCCCAGAAATGGGGCAATATGAAAAGAGCTGGCCAAACTTGGCTGCGCGAGAGCTGATTCCAAGCTCAATCGACGCTGCTATCGAAACGAAATGCTTCAAGAACGGAAGCGTCTAGAGCGAAACCACGGCGCAAAAGACTATTGTCGATCGATCGGCTACCGATCGACCGGATGTCGGAGCAACAAAGCGTCGAAAGAAGGGACGCATGGAAGAAGATTCGTCTCGTGCAGTGGTATGTCCCAGAACATCTCTGGATACGACTGGCAGACAACCACGCACTCCCGAAGGTTCGCTGGCAAACTTCAAAAATTGAGTTCGTCCAGGGGCGAAAGTCCAAGAATCCAGGCGAAATCGGGCGCATCCTGTTTCCTGTCGCCAACTTCGAGGGCTTTGGAAATTCTTCAAGATTTGAGGCATCTCGTGTCAGAAACCGGTCATGCGATGAATTTCAGATATGTCGGGTCGCCTTTCCCAACGCAAGGATTTTGGCTCGACCTCATCACTTGATGACAATCTGAAAGCAAACTCAAAGCAAGCCACGACATGAAAAAGAGATTCTTACCTCTACTCCTAACCGTCTTGGCGATCAGCCAATCCGCCACCGCGCAGGGGGCCATCGTCCATTATGACTTTGTAGGCAAAGCGGGATCCGAGCTTCTTCCAAACAACACGGTCGGACCACTATCAGCAGAGGGTATGCCGTCTAACGCAACGGGTGGGGAAAGTGGTTCAGGAATCTTTTTCGATACGGTCACCAGTATTCTACATTTTGATTTTTCGTTCTCAGGTCTGACCGGCGGTCTACGCGACAATGGAATTCACTTTCATGTTGGTTCGAATGTTTTCCCGAATGGACCAATCGGATTCAATCTCAACGGAGGATCCTCAGTCGAAGTCTCAGATGAAGTCACGCTATTGACACCTACGATCAACGAGGGAGAAACCAGTGGCCGAATCGCCGGACAAATTCAGTTCACAGACACTTTAACCCTTACCGTGCCCAATGAACCCGGGATCGGAACGACCGATCAAAACGCAATTGAGACACTGGAAGCCGGCAAGCTGTATCTCAACATTCATTCGAGTGGCTATGACGCCGGAGAACTACGAGCAAGTCTGGTTGCCGTTCCAGAACCCAGTTCAACAGCCGGCATTCTCGCGATCACTAGTTTTGCTTTAACGTTCTCTCGACGACGACAAAGCTAAACAACATCGATCACAAGTGAGCCAAAGATCGCCAACTGATATTGTCAACGCGACTGACTGAATGGACTCGTAAGCAAGTTGACCAGATGGGCTCAACATTTGTATGGAATGTTCAATGGAATTGATTTCAATGGGAGCTAACGATCACCTAACATTTCGAACGGGGCAACCGCCGGTGCCTCCACTCGTCGACGGACCGTCGTCACTACCAAACCATTTAGGCGAATACCAATTGCTAAACCGAATTGGTGCTGGTGGCATGGGCAGCGTCTACCGCGCGCGACATCGTCGACTCCAAAAAGTCGTTGCGATTAAGATCTTGCCCGTCGACGACCAAGATAATCCGGAGAGCATCGCTCGATTCGAACGAGAGATGCTTGCCGTCGGACGTTTGGAACATCCCAACATCATCCGTGCCCATGACGCGGGTGAAGAGAGAGGCGTGCACTATCTTGTTTTGGAATACGCCGACGGTTGCGACCTTTCCAAGTTGTCTACCCAAACCGGACCACTCACCATAGCCGACGCATGCGAACTAATTCGTCAATCGGCACTAGGGCTTCAATATGCCCATGAGAATGGCATGGTGCACCGTGATATCAAGCCATCCAATTTACTGCTGAATCGCGATGGAACCGTCAAGATTTTGGATCTCGGTCTGGCGCTCCTTTCAGGTGAATCGTCACCCGTCGGGGGAGGTGAACTGACAACGACTGGTCAGATCATGGGCACGCTTGATTTTCTTGCTCCCGAGCAAGCCGATGATACCCACTCAGTCGATATACGTGCCGATATCTACAGCCTTGGTTGCACGCTGTACTCGTTGCTGATTGGTCATGCTCCCTTCGTTGGCGAATCTTACTCAACACCAGTGCGTAAGATCGGCGCCCACATGAATCGGCCGATGCCAAACCTGTGTGAAAAACGAGAGGAGATCCCAGAAGGTGTCAATGAAATCCTCCAAAAGATGACAGCCAAAGTAATCGAGGATCGCTACGCAACACCCGGCGACGTTGCAGAAGCACTGACGGCCTTCTCAACGAACCATCATTTGGAGTCGCTGATCGAAACGGTGACAATCGAGGATGATGAGATGCCATCAGCCACGATTGAGACGGAGGATCTGAGAAGAAATTCAATCTTCAATACGCGAAATCACGATGAATTCAGTATCGATACTGGTCTACTAAGAACACCTAAACCAGAACGCAGTTGGAGCGGAACAGGTCAGTACAAGTGGCTGATTGGCCTAGGCTTGTTCGGTCTGATCGCGATTGCTGGCACGATCATCGTCATTCGTGACGAGAATGGCCGAGCTGTTGCTCAGGTAGCGGTTCCCGAAGGTGGAAGCTACGAAGAGATTCAAGCCAACCTCGACTCAAAATCACCAGAAGTCGATAGCAGTGTCGAAGTTACGAAAAACATGCTCGCAACCTCAACCTCTGCTACATCGGCGATTGAAGAGTCAGATCAGATCGATGGAGATAAGAGCTGGCACGGATGGCCCGCAGACGCTCCCGTTCCGATGATCCCGCCGGTAAACACTGACCAAGCCAAGGCGCATCAAGACGCTTGGGCGACCTATTTAGATATACCCGTTGAGTACGAGAACTCCATTGGAATGAAACTACGGTTGGTTCCACCAACTGAATTCTTCATGGGCAGTACGCCTAAAGAGATGGAAATCGCTTCAAGCATCAAGGGTCGAAATCTGCAATGGAAAGAGATCATCAAAACCGAAATCCCACGACACAAAGTGATCCTTACCCAACCACTCTATGTCGGAATAACCGAAGTCACGCAGGCTGAATATGAAGAGCTTGTGGGCTCCAATCCCTCGAATTTCAGTATCGATGGAAAGAATCAAGAGAGTGTTGCGGACCTCGACACCTCAAATCATCCCGTCGAAATGATCAACTGGCTTGAGGCCATTGAATTCTGCCAACGATTGAATGAGAAAGAGGGAATAGTCCATCGAGATCTTACAATAAATAGACCACTCGATGAAAAAGGTTATCGATTGCCCACCTCAGCCGAGTGGGAACACGCTTGTCGAGGTGGAACCATGACGCCTTTCTGGTTCGGCAGAGAAAGAGGCTTCAGTCAGGTCGGTTGGAGTTCAGGTGATTCGAAAGGTCGAACCCATACCGTCGGATCCTTGCTAGCCAATCCATTTGGCCTTTATGACACTCATGGCAACGTTTGGGAATGGACACAAGACGCCGATTATCTCGAGTACGATGCGAAGGAAACCCTTGAAACCGCCCTTGTCATCGACCCGTTCTATCCCGTTGTGAACGGTTCATCGATTGAGACACGTGGAGGCGGTTGGATCAATCATCCCCAGTTCTGTAGATCGTCAGCTCGCTTTCCGATGCCTAAGGGAAGACGCATTCACAATCTAGGATTTCGTGTGGTGTTGGACGTCGAATCGGTTCGGGCTGCAATCCCGTAGCGAAGCCTACCTCGGGTATCATCCGCTACCATGGTCGTAGTGGTGGCTTCCAGCCGCCAT
>JBCCKZ010000399.1:0-5615 GCA_039027135.1 Planctomycetota bacterium | reverse complement strand
GTGAATGTCTCAGCGACAGGCAGTGGTTCGCTGATGCCTGTTGATTCGATCAACAAATAATCGAATCGGCCTTCGCGAGCCAGCTTTGCGACCTCGATCAATAGGTCTTCTCTCAGGGTGCAACAGATGCATCCATTGCTCAGTTCAACCAGTTGTTCGTCTGTCCTTGAGAGGTTAGCCCCCCCATCGCGGACGAGTGCGGCGTCGATGTTGACTTCACTCATGTCATTGACGATTACCGCGACTCGCATCTCTTTTCGATTGGCGAGAACATGATTGAGAAGGGTTGTCTTACCCGCCCCAAGAAAACCTGAGAGGACAGTGACGGGAAGGCGTGCAAATTGATCAATTGAACTCAAAATAGCAGTCCGTGATGCAGCAACGGTCGATCGGCGCGATCACCAGAGGCGATGCTTTGCAACGATCAACCTGGAGTTCTGGGTGGGTGGATGCGTCGGATGATATTGCAAATGCAATTAAATTGCAAATAAGCATTCGAGACGTCACAATTCGGTCCTGAGCCACTTATGGATCGACAATCATTTAGATGCAATTGCATTGCAAAGACGCTAGTCTTGTAGAGGTGCATGCGGCTTGAAGTCGCCCCTGACCCATTCCGATGGAAATGAATAGCAGCGAGTGATGTCATTGACCGAAGCCAGCAAGCCAAGCACTTTCTCATGGGGCTGGCTGTATGATTGTGCAATCCGGGTTACCCCGGCCTGTCATTTCGCTGAGCATCGAATGGCGAATTTCGAGGGCAATTGGAAAGATCGAATGCAGCTAAATGAGTAGACGGTCAGCACAGCTTTCGGCTGCCAGGGACGACATACGTGCTAAAGGATTGCGGGCGACCCCCGCGAGGGTAGCCACGCTGGTGATGTTACGTGAGGCGTCGTCGCCAATCACGCATGCCGAAGTGGCAGCGAGACTTCGGGAGGATGGTGTCGACAAAGCAACCGCTTTTCGAAACTTGAATGACATGACAAGTGCGGGATTAGTTCGACGCACGGAGCTGGGCGACCATGTTTACCGCTTCGAACAGGTTTCTCCTGGCGAGTTGCCTACGGAATCGCATCCGCATTTTCTCTGCACAGTCTGTGGAGTGGTGTCGTGTATGGAGGACGTCGAATTGACGATTGGGAGTCTTCGCGAGGCGACCCGAGTTGGTGAGGTCTTCGATATTTTGTTGCGAGGGCGTTGCAACGAATGCAAGCGGAAAGCCGACGGCTGAAGGAATCCGGCTGAGGCTGAGCCGTTGTTTTGGGAAGCCGGCTGTTGCGTCGGCGCGGTACCATGGAATGGACACGTTCGTCGGGCTATTTTCGTGTTATTGGGGGCACGCCAATTTTGGTTGTGTATCTACGATGGCGAGTGAAGATCCTGGTTCATTCGGTATTCGAAAAGCCGGGATGAAATTGAGGTGCGTGAATTGCAAGACCTGACGATTGAAGAACTTTACGAAGAATTTGAAGATCTGCCCGACTGGGACGAGCGGTGTGACTATTTGATTGATCTCGGATTCAATTTGCCAAAGCTGCCGGCCGAAGACAAAACCGAGCAAAATCGCGTTCATGGCTGCCAGAGCAATGTTTGGCTGACGGCGAACGTTAGCGAGTCCACCCCGCCGGTCGTGGAATTCCTGGCCAACAGCGACGCCATGATTGTTAACGGATTGATTGCGGTTCTCATCGCGTTGTATTCGGGCAAAACGCCTGAGCAGATCGTCTCAATCGACGCCCAGGAGGTTTTTGAGAAGCTCGGTTTGGAGCGTCAGCTCAGTTCGCAGCGACGAAACGGACTCTATAGCATGGTCCAGAGAGTGAGGAAGTTGGCGGTGGAGGCGGAAGCAGGATGATGACTCAATTCGATATCGAAGTCCTTCGCCAGGACTTCCCGATCCTTCAAAAGCCGCTTCCGAAAGGAATGCCGGTTGTATATCTCGACAGCGCGTCAACCGCGCAGAAGCCGCAGGCTGTGATCGATAAAGAGAAGGAGGTATACGAGAATTATTATGCCAACGCCTATCGTGGCGTCTACCGATTCGGAGCCATCGTCGATGAGCAGCTAGAGGCCGCTCGCGACAAGGTGCGACAGTTCATAAATGCCGAGCATGCCGACGAAGTGGTTTTTACCTCTGGGTCGACCATGTCCTTGAATTTGGTCGCGACTGGATGGGGGCGGCGACACCTCGAAGCTGGCGATGAGATTGTCATTAACGAGATGGAGCACCACGCCAACTTCGTCCCCTGGCAACAATTAGCTGAACAGACTGGGGCGCAATGTCGCTTCATTCCGCTCACCGAGGACGGCCGTCTGGACATGGGGAAATTGGGAGATGTGCTCAGCGACAAGACGAAGATGCTCGTCGTCACCGGCATGTCGAACGTGCTGGGAACCATCAACCCGATTGCTGAACTCGCTCGCCGAGCCCACGAATGCGGCGCTGTAATTGTCGTTGATGGCGCACAGAGCGTGCCTCGAGAGAAGACTGATGTCATCGCGGAGGATATCGACTTCTTGGTGTTTTCCGGACATAAATTGTATGGCCCAAGCGGTGTTGGCGTGCTTTATGGAAAGCGTCATCTACTCGAGCAAACCGATCCTGTGCTGTTCGGCGGGCACATGATCGATCGCGTGTACAAAGATCATTCAACCTGGGCCGCGTCCCCAGCCAAGTTTGAAGCGGGGACAATACAGATCGCTCAGGCCATCGCGCTCGGTGCTGCGGTCGACTACGTCAATTGCATTGGGATGGAGCAGGTCAAAATTCACGAGCAGGATCTACTCCGATATGCCTACTCGCGATTGCAGGAAATACCCGGCATGCGAATCTACGGGCCGGGAATCGATGATAGAGGAGCCATCACCAGCTTCACTATCGATGGAGCTCATCCCGAGGATTTGGCACAGCTTCTTGATCGGCGAGGTGTCTTCGTTCGTCATGGTCACCACTGCACCATGCCATTGCACGACCTTCTCGGTGTGAGCGCGACGGTGCGTGCGAGTTTCGGTGTCTACAACACACGCGGTGATGTCGATTCGCTACTTGAGGCCATCGATTTCGCTCGTGGGCGACTTCGTCTCAAGTAGGGCAATGCGTTGAAGGTGAATCCGGTTGGGGCCATTGCTTTGCCGGGCAAGGTGAAGGCCGATGTTGCAAACGTTGTGCAACTGCAATAAAAAGCTCCCCGGCAGATCGGTGGTGGGCCTTCCGATAGCAAGATCACTGATCCGGCAGACACCGATTTTGGGACAGGCCCGTCTAGTGTCTAGCCGATTTTGAAACGCTCATTGCGGAGAAGTTCCTGATGTCGACTAATCGTTTCCAAGTTCCTGTGACCGTGCTCACTGGTTTCTTGGGTTCCGGAAAAACCACCTTGCTCAATCGTATCCTCACGGAGAATCACGGAAAGCGAATTGCTGTGATTGAGAATGAGTTTGGCGAGATCGGTGTCGACAACGACTTGGTGATTGCGTCGGAGGAAGAGATCTTCGAGATGAATAATGGTTGCATTTGCTGCAGCGTCCGCGGCGATCTCATTCGAATTCTCGGTAACTTGATGAAGCGTCGCGACAAGTTTGATCACATCATGATCGAAACCACTGGCATGGCGGATCCTGGCCCCGTCGTGCAAACATTCTTCATGGACGATGAAATGAACGAAGCGTTTCGCGTCGATGGAGTGGTCACGTTAGTTGATGCAAAGCATGTTCTGCTTCACATTGATGACGGTGACGAGGTCAAAGAGCAGATTGCCTTTGCCGACGTTATCTTGCTCAACAAGATCGATCTGGTTTCATCTGAAGAACTCGATCAATTGGAAGCTCGAATTCACTCGATGAACGTTGCTGCCAAGGTACATCGAACAAGAGACGCCGTCGTGGATATGGATCGTGTTCTCGACATCGGTGGATTTGATTTGGATCGAGCCCTTGAAGATGATCCTCAATTCACCGAGCAATACCGGGTAGATCATCCGCACGATCAGGCGATTTCCTCAGTCGGCATCAAAACGCCAGGGGACTTGGACCTCGACAAGTTTGATGAGTGGCTGAAAGAGCTACTCGCGAATCAGGGGCCGGACATCTTTCGCATGAAGGGAGTACTGTCATTTAGCGACACCAAGGAAAGATACGTCTTTCAAGGCGTTCACATGCTCTTCGACGGTCGAATGGATCGGCAATGGCGCGAGGGTGAGCGAGCCAATTCTCTGGTATTCATTGGTCGTAACCTTGATCGCAAGGCATTGAACGAGGGGTTCAATGCATGCTTGACGTAGACGACTCCATGATCGTTAGGGGACTCCTGATAGAGTCTTGGTATGTAGCCTTTGACGACTACATCATTGACTTGGCCTGGGCTCCCGATGCCACCAAGATTGCAGCGGTGACCGTTGAGGGGAGCGTATTCTTGATCGACGACCTTGGTGAGTCAGCTCGCTTCAAGCTCATTGGTCAACATGACGGCGGAGCCAACTCTGTATCTTGGCGCTGCGATGGTGCCGAGTTTGCAACGTCGGGCCATGACGGGCTGACGAAAGTCTGGGATGGAACGTCGGGAGAAGGACTCTGTTCGTTAGAGGCTGGAGACGCTTGGGTTTCCAAATCGATTTACAGTCCGCGTCGCCATGTGCTAGCGACGGCCGCAGGCAGGCAACTCAAACTGTGGAACGAGCGTCGAGAGGTGTTTTACGAGTCATTGGAGCACTCGAGTACGATTGCGGATGTTGGATGGAACCCAAAAGGGCCGGGCGTGGCTGTCGCCGCGAACAACGGAGTCACGCTGCATTTATCCGACTCAAGTACGCATCCAAGGAAATTCAAATGGAGGGGCTCGAGTCTTGTCTTGGAATGGAGTCCCGATAGCCGGTTCCTGGTCACCGGCGACCAGGATGCCACCGTCCATTTCTGGTATCGAGAGTCCGGCAAAGACGCTCAGATGCGTGGGTTCCCCGGAAAAGTACTGGCATTGAGCTGGGATTCGACCGGACGTTGGTTGGCAACCGGTGCCGGCGAGATTTTTCTCTTGTGGGACTGTGGCGGAGAGGGGCCGGCTGGTCGTCAGCCGCGCCAGTACGCCGGGCATGCCAATAAGGTGAATTACTTAGCCTTTCAGCCCGTTGGCCATTGGCTTGCGACGGCGGATGCTGGAGGGTTCCTCTTTCTTTGGGATCCCTCAGACCATGACAAGGTCATTGGCGGTGTCATGCTTTCGTCACCGGCTAGTTGTCTGCGCTGGTGTGGAGACAACAGGCTTGCTGTCGGTCAGCAAGATGGCAAGGTCGTCGTATTCGAAGTGGGTTCAGGGAGTGGGGATTGAAGTTGATGGCCGGCGATTCATCCGTTCATTCACTAGAACGATTTTGATCCTTAAGGCACTCGCCGAGCGACACCTGTTTCGACAGCCGCTTCAGCAACAGAGGCCGCAACGTGTTCGGCAACCCGGCGGTCAAAGACTGAGGGGATGATGTATTCAGGACTTCGTTCCTGTGGAGAGATGATCGAAGCGATCGCGTCAGCCGCTGCGATCTTCATTTCCGTATTGATTCGGCTGGCACGAACATCGAGAACGCCACGGAACAATCCTGGAAAACATAGCACGTTGTTTATTT
>JBCCKZ010000398.1:0-5619 GCA_039027135.1 Planctomycetota bacterium | reverse complement strand
GGCACAACAAGTTCCCGACGTCGAGTTTGTCATCTGCGGTACTGGCGCGGATGCTGAATCATTGCAATCGCAAGCATCGGGCATCACAAACATTTACTGGTTGACACCACAGCCAAGTGAGCGATTCAACGATCTACTCAACTGCGCCGACATGCATTTGTTGCCCCAACGTGCCGGTGCGGCTGATTTGGTGATGCCATCAAAGCTGACCGGGATGATGGCGAGCGGTCGCCCTGTTGTGGCGTGCGCTAATGCCGGCACTCAAATCGCTGACGTCGTTCAGGGCCGCGGTAAAGTTGTCGACGCCGGTGACGCCCAAGCATTTGCAAAGGCGATCACTTGGCTGGTCGACCATCCCGAGGATCGTAAAGATTTGGGACGCGCGGCACGAACCTACGCCGTAACGCACCTAAGCCGCGAAGCGATCCTGCACCAATTTGAGTGTGATTTGCGCGAGGTTTCTGGAAGAGTCGCGTCAACTGAGTTGCCTCCAGAGTCAAATCGCTTGAGTGAAGTGGAAGCTGTGGGTTGATTGCCTTAACAACCTGTATTGAGGATCGATATCGTTGCCGAGCTTAGAATCGGGCGATCAATAACTGGCGAGTTAATCGACCCTATCTTTAGATCTCTCCCCGCAATTCCCGCTCCACGGGACCCGGAGAGACAAATCGATGACACAGTTATCGATCGCAAATTCCTTAACTGCAATCTAACCACTTCGGCGGCGCAGAATCTACCTTGCGTGCCCAGATCTTCCATCGATTCAAATCAACCTGAGCTAAGGCCTCGTGCATTATAAGATTGCCGATTCCACAATGAGGCGCTGGGCGAAAGCCCCGGTTTTCACGAGAACCGACGCTAGCGCATTTCAGCTAATTCGGCAACCTATTTGCGGACGAGTCTTTAGCATCCAAAATGGCTTCGGTGTGAGGTTACAGTGACACTGAACGTGTCGACTTGAATTTAACGCACTCACGCAGGTCGAACTGAAGTCCAATGCAAACCGACAACGAACAGAAGTTGAATGATGAGCCGTCGCCGCTGAGCGAGCCGGCTTGGCGGATTGCGTTGTTTTTTCCGGAACAGGGAGCTTGGTCGGAGGACGAGTATTTGAACCTTTCGGGAGGGCCGCTCGTCGAGTTCGACAATGGACGGATTGAAGTGCAGGACATGCCGACCAAAGCTCATCAACGGATGGCTCAGTTCATTTACCGACTTCTGTTTTCCTTTCTGGCAGGCAAGGACTTGGGTGAAGCCTTCATCGCGCCCCTACCCACCCGATTGTGGCCGGGCAAGTTTCGTGAACCGGATGTGCTGTTCCTGCGATCGGGCCGAGCTGAGTATCAGGGCCAATATCCCGACGGGGCCGATCTGGTTGTGGAAATTGTTAGCAAGGGGGCCGAAAATCGGCGACGTGATCTGGAAGACAAGCGTGCCGACTATGCCAAAGCGGGGATTTCGGAATATTGGATTCTTGATCCGGAAGAAGAAGCCGCGACTGTGCTGCGGCTCGCCGGCGGTGTGTATCACACTCATGGCGTTTTCAAGCCTGGCCAAAACGCGACGTCCGTTGAGTTACCAGGATTCGAAGTGTCCGTAAGTGATTGGTTCGATTCAGCAAAGGGAAACTGAGTTGCGAATGGGCAATCAATCGCTGTCCCATCGATTTGTCTCGCCCAGCCCCGCCGCGACGGAATGGTTGGGAGAGATCTCGACAGCGGGCACAATGTGCCCGTTATTGAGTGCCAGTTCCTTAATGACGAGAACGACATTACTGGAGCCATGTCCATGAGTGTCGTTTCGCAGCCAATCCGCATAACACTGGATCAGTTTTTGGCCATCCCCGCGGACGACAAAGATCGTGAACTCATCGCAGGCGAGATCAGGGAGCGGCCCATGACCAGGCGGAATCGATTTCACGCCAGGACCGAATCGAAAATCGCACACTATCTTTGCACCTGGCTCGCGGGTCAGCCGCAACTAGATGGCTGCGTGTACTCGGGTGAGGTTGGAGTCATCTTGTCGCGGGAACCTGATACCAACGTCGGCATCGACGTGGCCTACTTTTCGGGTGAAACAGAGGCCAGTCAGTCTGAGCTGACGACGATGATCGAGGGCGTTCCAGTGCTTGCCGTGGAGATTCTGTCACCGCCCGATGAGCATCAAGCGATCGTTGAGAAGGTGCATGTCTATCTGGATTCAGGAGTTCAGGTGGTCTGGATCGTTGATCCGGAATTCCAAACCGTGACCGTGCATCGTCGCGATCACCATCCGCAGTTGTTCAACATCGAACAGTCCATCGCTGCGGAACCCAGTCTGCCGGGACTCGAGATCCGGGTTCAGCAGATTTGTTGAATACAATCGAATGATATTGGTTTTCGGAGAGAGCAAGGGTCATCCATGAGCACCATTCCTGTTCGAGGCAATTCCAAGTCCGGCCCAGTCTGGGAGATTGCCACGTGTTTCCCGGACCAGGGTCAATGGACATGGGAGGATTATCTAGTGGTGCCGACCAATCGATTGATCGAGTGGGTCGATGGGCGCTTGGAGTTTGTTCCGATGCCGACCGAAACGCATTAGGAGTTGGTGGAGTTCGTTTGGGAAGCCCTCAAAGCGTGGTTGAACGGCTGGGACAACGGGCGAGCTTTCTTTGCACCGCTGCCTTTGCAGGTGTCAGAAACTCGGGCCCGCGAGCCGGACGTGATGTTTGTGTTTCGACAGAATTCTCACCAACGTGATGGCCGGTATTGGTCCGCAGCCGATTTTGTTGTCGAGGTGGTCAGCGAAAATGACCCTAATTGTGACTTTGTCGCGAAAGCCCGAAACTATGCCATCGCTGGCGTGCCCGAGTACTGGATCATCGATCCGCGAGACCGATCGGTGACCCGCTTGCACTCCCCTGGTGACGGAAGCTACGCGGCAAAGGCAGTCATCGGCATTGGGCAAACGATCAAATCGATGACGCTGGATGGTTTTCAAATAAGCGTTGATGCGTTGCTCGCCTAGTTCACCTTTGGCGGGCACTGGTCATGCAATGCTTGACCACCGTGCGTGGGTAGGACGCTGGGTGGCACCATCTGGTGCCGGACGTGCAACCAACGGAAAAGAGTGACAAACACCCCCGAATGATGTGCATAGAACGACCGCGATGGCTTTCATGTACGACGTGGTTGACATCACCAAAACAACAGTAGTCAACGCGTGACATTCTTTTTCTCTGTGCGCAGGTGTTGTGATCCCCATATCGACGAAATCTACCCAACCCAAGTGAAATCCTGTAATTCCAATCGTTGGGTGCCAAAGAACCTCGATCAGTAAAGCCATACAAGGGATAAAATTGCGACTCAAATCTTGCCCAGCGGCATTCGTGTGAATACAGCGGCCTAAAGCGAATAAAACGGTACCAGGGATGTTGAATCGCCTGCAATCTGATGTTGGCTCGTGTAGACTTTCGAAACCGATTGTCTCGTCTGTCCGACCCTATTGCACGTTCCGGTTCCGCGGGCGGGCTAGCCAGGGTTTAGCCGGGCTTTACTGCATTACGAAGCACTCTGCATCGGAGTAACGAAAATGACCAAAAACCTGTTAATTGTATGCATGCTCGGTAGTTTCCTGGTGGGGCTGATATTTGAGCAATCTGCTTCAGCCGATTTTATCGACTTTACATCGTCTGGCACCTTTGGAGATGCGGTCGATGATCAAGAGAGTGGGACATTTGAAACCGGCATTGCGGGCCTGAGTCTCACGATCTCCAGTATATCGTCAACTTCACTTGGTACTCCTAACGCCGATGCTGGGAATACTCAATTTGGGGTTGATAGCACTGGTTCTGGTAGCGGATCTGATGCATCAACAGCATTTGATTCAAGCCTTAATGAAGCCATAACGTTGTCATTCAATCAGGCAGCGACGATTAACGCTGTCACGTTTGCGATCAACGGATCTGGGGCATTTAATCTAGGCGAGACTTTTTCCTTTGCCGGTGAATCAATTCAGGGGGACGGAGCAACCTCTGTATTCACTTTCGCGTCACCGATTTCGCTTTTTGCAAACGAGGACTTCAGTCTTTCTGCGACGTCTGGGCGCGTCGGATTTGTTGGCATGCAGGTGACGGCCGTGCCCGATCCGTCTTCTCTCACTTTGGCAGTTATGGGAGGCATTGGTATCCTTGCGCGGCGACGATGCCGATGCGCGAGTATCGTCAAGGAAAGCTAACCTCCAACCATCCCATTTTTGTGGCAGCCCTCTAATCTCGATACAGTAGTTTCTAGCGACAGTGAGCTCCCGCTGGACATTTTGGTAATGATCTGAAGGATCACTGCGATAACTCTCGAGTGACTGGGTCAAGTGTCTAAGTCTGAGAAAATCTAGACGTTTGATACGATTCTGCTTGCCGTTTGAAGCGGGCGTGATGACCAACCGAGCAAGATTTTGAACACCGGCGGCTGTGAGAATTCAAGAACTTTTGGAAATGGTGGCCCGGGTCATTGGCATCGATTGCCTCAACCGCTCGGCAACCGATATCGCCAAATGGCCGTCGAGCAGCATCAGGACAGCCTCTTCTTTGAACTCCTTGTTGTGAAACGGCGTCGCTTCGGCTGATCCGCCTTCTGGCCATCTGTTGTGTCCGATTTTGACATGGGCTGGGTTCTCCTGAACCGCCCAGAATAAGCCACTGCACTGTCCGAAAAACGCAAGCACCTCAGTGCACCCAACAAGCATAGGAGAATTCCAATGCTTTCGCTATCGATCTAGATCGAGACTTTCCACGGCGGCGGCCGCAGATTGGTGACGTTTGGCGATCTCGGGCTGTCCGAGATTGCCATAAATGTTTGCAAGCTTCTCGTGAAGCTCTCGCCTCTTGTCTCCTTGGGCCAACGACAGGATTTTTTCGAGCAATGGTAAGGCTTCTCGAAAGCGTTCCTGCTTGATTCGGATTTCGGCCAAGGTGTCCATCACCGACGAGTTCTTCGGTGCCTTGTCGAAGGCGATTTCCGCCAGTTGGCTTGCTCTATCAAGGTCGGGTTCTTCGCCGTGGCACAGCACCCATGCCAAGTTATTCGCGATCGCTACCGCGAGCGGATTGATCTCGATCGCCGTTTCGAAGTGAAAGACGGCTCCGGAAGTATCCCCTTCCAGGAATTTCAGGTTACCTAGTGCGAAGTGGGCGGCGGCAACGTCCTGACCACTTGTGATCATCGTTTCTAACGCTTCGCGATAGGCGACTTTTTGTTCCTGCGACCGCGACTGCGAATAAAAACCCTGAAGCGATAGGTACACTCGCGAATTGTTCGGATCGAGCGTCGCTGCCTCATGGAGCAATTGCAGACGTCGCGACGTTGCCTCGGACTGATCTGCGTCCAGATCTTGGGCCTGTAGCAACGCGAAATCCGATGCCGCGCGTTTGAGCTTCGGCTCATTGGGTTGACGTCGAAGACCATCGATTAACAACCGACGAACGGCTTCGGTTTCCTCTTTTTCGGTCATGATGGCGGCCAAACGCAGACGCTCCCCCACATCATTGGGGTCGGTCCGAATCGACTTGCGGGCATGCGATTCAGCATTTTGCATCGCACGATCTGAGTCCGTTTGACGACCCAGCTGTTTGGTTAATCCAAT